>JAATVK010000234.1 GCA_014523485.1 Nitrososphaerales archaeon TH5894 | reverse complement strand
TTTTATTTTATTATCTATAACTTCTGATAGGGTAGTAGGGGAATTTAAAATATTATTCATAGTTATCATGTCATATAGTTTAGCGACAACGTTATTATAATTTTATTAAATATCTATAAATTATTTTCGCTCTCCATCAACAATGATTGTCAAACAATTGTCTTCATCATATTCTGGAATAGTTATTAGTTATTGTATATTAATTACAAAATTTAAATTACAAAGATAACCACGTCGTTAACGTTAGTATAACGGTACCAAGAGCAACAGTTAAAATCATAAAAGGAAATCCTATTTTGAACCATCGAATAAAGCTTATTTTATGTCCATATTTTATAGAGATACCTGCAGCTACCACTCCAGCACTTGAACCAATCAATGTGCCATTACCACCAAGGTCAGCTCCCAATGCTAGAGCCCACCAGAGTGGACTTGTATTCAAATTACCGAATGTAGAGCTAATATTAGCATTTAAATTTAATGTCTCTATTATAGGAACCATTGTAGCTGTGAAAGGTATATTGTCTATAAATGCACTAGCAATAGCAGACATCCAGATAACAGCATGAAATGTAATCCATGGCTCTCCTCCGGTTATTCCAAGTACAACTTTTGCAAGTAATGAAATAAGTCCTACTTCTTCTAAAATTCCTACTACTACAAAAAGACCTGTAAAAAAGATTAGAGTTGCCCAGTCAACTTCTTGCAAAACCTTTTCCACATGTGCTCTAGTAATTATCAAAAGAATGGCTGCGCCACCCAATGCAATAATAGAGACTTCTATTCCTATTGATCCTTGAATTACAAAAAAGAAAATTACACCAGCTAAGATGATAAGACAACTTTTAAGTAAAGATTTATCTTTTATTAGTGATTTTTCATCTATCGCTTTAAACTTTCCAGAAATGTTTACTATAGTTTTTAATTCTTTTCTAAAAATTATTTTTAGTAAAACTATTCCTAACAGAAAGGTTACAAATATTGGTGGTGCCATATGAATGAAAAATGAATTAAAATCAATATTTGCTGCTGAGCCAATAATTATGTTTGGTGGATCTCCAATTAAAGTAGCAGCTCCTCCTATATTTGATGTAAGAGTTTGACCTAAAATGAAAGGAATTGGTGAGATTTTTAGAGATTGGAATATAGATAAGGTCACTGGAACCATGAGCAGAATAATAGTTACATTATCAACAAACATTGAGGTAACTGCAGTAAAGACACATAGAATTATCATTAATTTCCATAAATTTCCACGAGATAATCGGATAGCCTTAACACCAACCCAATTAAATATTCCTGTTTCTCCTAAAATAGCAACTATTATCATCATTCCTAAAAGCAATCCTATAGTATTGAAATCAATAACGTCTATTACAAAATGCAGAGTTTCTTCCGAATGAATAGTTCCTGTCAATAAGCTTGCAATCACCAGAATTAAAGCTCCAAAGATGGCAATTGATGTTCTATGAATAATTTCAAATGATAGAATTACATAAATGGAAACCATAACTATAGACGAAAATAAAATAAAAGGTGAAATATTTATTTCAAAAAAATGGGAAACCATATAAATTGTAATACCAAACAAAGTTACAATTAAAATCGAAAGAATATGTTTTTCCATTGATTTCACCCTATACGGTTTGTTCTGAGAGAATAATAATAATAAGCAAATTTATCCATATTTATAATCAACAGCCTTTCTGTAAAAGATTCACCTATGAATGTTAGGATTTAATATGGATCAAAATTAGTTATTTAAATAGTTGATGTATTTTAAATAAGTTGATATTCCAACCTTTTTTAAATTTATAGAAGAAAAATATACTTTCTTTTCTTATTTTCTCTGGCTTGTATATTTTATTCATTCTAAATAAAAAATATTCTATTACCATACAAATAATATAAAATTATTTAATCGGATCTTATTGGTTCAATGCTTATGGATTATACAGTGTTTACACATTATTTTATAATCATCAATATTTTCAATTGGACTATCAATAAATGCTACTAATTTTCCACAACCGTTACAATGAATTTCAGTCCACCCTATATATTTACCAGAAATTACTATATTATAAAACTCAGGTTTATTACAACCACAAATTTTTCCATTGTCACTATGCTCGGATAATACTGTACAATTAGGTAAATGCATTGACACTTGATGTTGACAATTTTTACATAGAAGACTAACTTCAGTTTCAGTTTCGTCCATCTTCATATATAACCCATTTTCGAAAATAAGCATCTAGAAATATGAATATTTTCATAACATTATTAATGTCGAAATAGTATTTCAACTCAACTATTGTTGATATTAATATTATTGATTTATCAATAAGTATTGTTTGAATATATATCATGATTGTGATTTATTTTATTAAAAAGGATAATAGTTCATGAGGTAAGAAGGAGGCTAATTGATTATCTATACCAAAAGAAAGACAATTTTAAGCTTATGACTAAGCTTATGACATGATGTTAGTGATATTAGTCAAGTAATATTTAAATCCAACTAAAATTTACTTGTTATGTGACTCAACGTCCAATTGGAATTACTATAATCTCTGTCCTTATGATAATTGGTGGATTAATTCTCATATTTACCGGAATTACCCCTTTATTTATAGGTCCTTTAATTAGCATTGATTCTGATCCTTCCTTTGGTGCATTAGGATCTCTTATTACAATAGCTGGTTTGACATTAGTTGTACTAGGAATTGCAAGTTTAATTGTTTCATGGGGTCTTTTAAAGGGAAAAAGATGGGCAAGAACGATTACACTCATTATCAGCATAATTGCAATAATAATTGCTATTATTTCGCTTGTAAGTAGTGGAGATTTAACACATATTATTTCGGTAATAATTTACGGTATAATAATTTACTATATGTTTACAGACAAAGTAAAATTATTTTTTGGGAAGGTTAAAGAACCAACTACCTAATTTTTTTTCAAATTTTTTATAATGCAATTATTTCAAGTTAAATCTATGCATATCTTTCTTTACTAGTGCCCATATTACGATAGGAAAAATTATACCAACTATTAGTATTACTTCCATCGTTAAAAAAATGAAAAAACCTAACACTATAAGCCATACTATACATGTCGATTCTATTAAATCAAAAGTGTTGAGCAAGATATTATAAGTATTAGTTTCAATATCTATTTAAATTGAATATTTCATTTTTATATACTGTTTAAAATATTTAAAAGTAATATAATAATAATAAATAGAAATATGAGAATTTACATAAAGAACTACTCGAGATCTATATTTACTTCCCTTATAAATTCTAACTATAGATGACAAGTTACAAGGGATTATTATCTTGAAGAATTCTTTTAGTCTCTTCTCGTTATTTTCATACGCATTCCGTATTTTGGACGCAATGTTATCAACGGTTTCAAAACAACTTTATTTGATGGTATATTAGTTACCTTCCACAGGCTGTTAATAATAGCTGTAATGAGAATTGCTTCCATCCATGCGAATGGTTCCCCAACACAACTTCTAATTCCACCACCAAAAGGATAATAGCTAAATCTTGGCAGGTTTTTCTTAAATTCATCAGTCCAACGATCCGGATAAAAAGTATTTGGGTCTGGAAAATAAAGTGGATTACGGTGCATTACATATTGACTCATTAAGATTATTGATCCCGAAGGAATAGTGTATTTTCCAATTTTGCAATCATTAATTGCTTGACGTCCTAAAGCCCATGCAGGTGGATAAAGTCTCATAGATTCTGTCAATACCTTTGTAGTATATTCCAGTTTCTGAATATCATCAAATGATAGATCTGTTTTGTGACTAAAAACAGAATAAATCTCTTTTTGAAGTTTTGCATCAATTTCAGGATGTGTTGATAACAAATAAAATGTCCAAGTAAGTGCATTTGCAGTTGTTTCATGTCCTGCTAAAAATATAGTCATTACTTCATCTCTTAATTGTTGGTCAGTCATTTTTCCCATCTCTGCACTATCGTCTTGTGCCTGTAAAAGAGTGAATAATAAATCATTATCTTTTTCCTCTTTTTTCTCTAGTTTCATCCTATGCTCGTTGATCATTCTAAATACTATTGTATCTAAATTTTTTTTTGCTTTTTGAAAACCCTTATTTATTGGTAAAATTGGTATTTTTTCAATTAATTCACCAAACGGCATCAAAAGGCGATTGAAATATTCCATACATATTAGAAGTGAATCTCCAATTTCATCATCTTCTGGTTTAATATCATATCCTAATACGGTTTTACTAATAATGTCCAAAGTAAGACGTGTCATCTCATTATGTATATCTATTACAGATCCCTCCTTCCAAGTATCACATAGATTTAGAGTTTTTTTTATCATCACTTCAGTATATAATTTGATTTTTTTGGGATAAAATGTTGGTTGTATTAAACGTCGTTGGTGATCATGATAATCACCTTCACTAGTAACTAAACCTGACCCTAAAAGACGTTTTGATACTTGCAACCCTTTACTTTTGATAAAATTCTTGTAGTTAGTTATTAATACATCTTCGATATAATTAGGATGATTCAAGAAATAGACATTCTGTTTACCAAATTTAAAGTGAGATATATCACCATAAGTTTGAGATAGGATAGTTAATGTTGTGAGAGGATCCCGTAGAAATTTCCTAGCAATGGCATATGGAAATAAATCTTTTGGTCCTGGAGGATATTCAATAGCCTCTTTCATTCATTATTCTTCAATTTAGCATTCTTATAACGCTTTAGCTTTAAACAGAATTTCAAATAGGTAATTGGTTGCCAGAATGATCTCAGTATTGGATGAAAAGATACATTGGTTAATACATCAAAAATGAGTTGCTAAATTAATAGACCCAATAATGACTAACTTTATTGTAGAAGTGAGAATAATTCTTTATTTGGATATTAACATAAATTTAAGGACTAATCCCTATTTCTCTTGGAGGATAATTCGTTAAAATGTTCAATAATACATATCCTATCAATATAATTGAAAATCCTGAAAAACCATAAGGAATAATTTTTCTTAATACAAAAGTATTGCTATTATTTACTCTGAACAAGAAAAGAATTCTTCCAATAACTTTATTGTGCGATTCTATTACTTTTTGAATTCTTAATCCATAATATGTAACGGATTTCCAATATTTAAAAAAAGATCTATTCGTTTTTTCCTTTTGCATAATATATATATTGATCTTTATATTACTTATATATATTAATTATTTTTGATATATTAATGATAAAATGGTAAATTATTGTTTTTGAATATTAGAGAATGTTACATATTGTATCATGTCTAGTCAGAGGAAAACTTGTGATGTTATAGTATGGATCTTCGTCGAATAAGATCTGCCTTGATATAATTATTTAGATATTGACTTAAAACTTTCTTCTCTAACTTACCTAAAATATCTGACAAATAGTAAATCTTGCAATTGATAATATTTTATTATTTGCATATATATACACTTTGTTCTAACATCTTAGGTTTTTTATCATTCTTTATAAATTTCCAATTGTTAGCATCTTTTACAGCATCAATCTCACATCTTGAAATTTTCATAACTGCCTCATTTACAATGGGATACATTAGAGATTGAGAAAATTGTGAATGACCTAAGCCAAGTGCATGACCTATTTCATGTTTAATTATATGTTCTAAGGTAGTTTGGTTTAATGCTGTTCCATTAGATGTTTTTGAAACTGAAATTTTTACATAATCTATAAATCCATTCTGATCAAAATAAATTTCTGCATCACCACCTTTGTTAATATTTCCTTTTCCTTTTTTAAATTTTATTTCTATATCTGCAGCATCATTAACTTTGACATTTTTAAAGAGGATATTATTCAGATTGTTTTCCCACTCAGACAATGCTGACTCAGTAATTTTTTCAAGATCTTTGGTACCTTTTTCTATCTTATAGGTTAAGACATTGTCTTTTAATTCTGATCCCCATGTGCAACAGAGATCTATTTTTTCATTTTTTAAATTTTGGGCATCAATCTCTTTATAATAAACAAGTGAAAAAGCAATACTGAGAGCTAAGAAAATTAAAATAAAATTGGAATATTTTGATTTTAATTTAATTATCTGCTTTAACATATTCTATTGTTTCTAATTTTTTCCGTTGATATGAATATTTTATTTGAGATACATTCTTAATCACATTATAATTATATTTCTTCTCTATTGATCTATCTTTATTTTTTGCTATAATATGAAATTTTTTTAAATGAAGAAAATGTTTAGGATTAATAGTAATAATTATTTTGATAATATTACTATATTGCAGTAAAAAGGGGGAAAATAAATATATTAGAAAATTATGAGACTTCTTTATTAGATGTAAATCTTCTTCTCTCATATAGTATTAATATAGCAGCTCCATTAAAAACATTTTACCTCTTTTTTAAATATAGTAGTTAGTAGCATACTTAATAACTATATATCTCAAATTAAATCATATAGTAATATTATTGATAGATTATTATAATAAATAATACTTGACATGAAAGTGTAATGAAATCATATTATACAAAATCTTAATTTAAATTATTTTTTATAAATTAATATAATAGTAGAAAATTTTTCAATTGTGTAATAGGTTTAAATTTTAATCAAACTATTTATTCTATCATGTTGATAATTTTTTATGAAGCTTTTTTTTTGTACCTGAAAAAATAGTTGGATATTCAAGAATTATAACATTTTCTCTCTGTTATTTTATTTTGGTTTTATGTATATTATCCTTATTATACAATGTTCCTTCAAGTCAAGCTCAAAAGTTAGAAGATGTTGAAATTATTGTTAATCAATTGAATAATAAATGGAACCTATATGCAGGTTGGTAAAGGAGGAAATATAGGATTATCAGTTAGGGATAAGGGAGTATTATTAATTGATTCACAATTTAACCAATTGACAGACAAAATCCTATCTGCAATTAATACTAGAATTACTGATAAACCAGTAAAATTTGTTATTAATACTCATTGGCATCAAGATCATACTGGAGGTAATGAAAACCTCGTTAATAATGGAGCTACTGTAATAGCTCATGAAAATGTTAGGGAGCGCTTAAGTACTGAACAATTTGTTGATTTTTTGAATAAGACATTTGAAGCATCTCCATTGAATGCACTGCCTACTATTAATTATAATGATTCTATTACCTTTTATTTTAATGATGATAAAATTGATGTATACCACATTCCAAATACACATACTGATGGCGATTCAATTATTTATTTTAGCAAAAGAAATGTAATTCATACAGGAGACCTTTATGTTAATGGGCGGTATCCATTTATAGATCGTTCTAGTGGTAGTTCAATAGATGGTCTCATAATAGGAATAGAAAAGATCATTTCAATAATAGATGATGAAACAAAGATTATTTCGGGCCATGGATTATTATCAAATCTTGATGAGCTACAAGACTATCTTATTATGTTAAAAGACATAAAACAACAAGTCCTTACAATGGTAAATAATTGTACTACTCTAGATGAAATAATTAAAAGTGATATAACAGCCAAGTATGACAATTTACATTCTGATAGTTTATTAATTCAGAATTTTTTTTAGGATTTGTATATAATGATATAATACATAAATAATTTTACATTGGTAAAATAAAATTCATTAAATTATTAATAGTAATTGAAAAATCAGTTGATAAATTTTATTACTATATAAAGGATAAAAAATATATTTTGGATTCTTCAGAATTTTCATTTGATCCTATTATGCCAAATGTTAATGAGAATTCTCATAACCTTTTCAATAAATTAGTTATTCATACCAAGCAGAGAGAAATTATTGACGCTTTTTACATTTATAATGTTAATCTAACTCAAATTTAACTAAGAATTAAATTTTATAACTTAAATATCAAATTTGATAATAATTTTATAATGAACTTTCATAAAATTTATTAAGAAAATTTTAAATACATAATAATCTTTAATAGATAAGATGAAATTAATCTTTATTACAATTTCAATCCTCATGTTATTAAGTATATCATATGGATATGCTCAACAAAATGAAAATAATGATACAAAAAAATTTACAGAAAAAATTAAACTAGTTGCTTCATTTTACCCATTTTATGAAATTGCTAAAGAAATAGGTGGAAATAATACGATAGTAACATCTGTCATACCTGTGGGTGTTGAACCACATGATTGGGAAATAACTCCACAACAGATACAAGACATTATTGGAGCTGACATGATTATATACAACGGGATAGGTTTTGATTCATGGCTTGGGAAGAAAGAAGAGTTTCGCAATTCATTCCTCGTTGATATCAGCAAAGATTTACAGCTTATAAAACTAGGTAAGCAAAAAGGATCAGAAAATTTAGGACAAGTTCCTCAACCAGATGATCAGACATCCGTATACGATCCTCATATCTGGTTAGATCCAATTTTGGTAAAAAACATTTCTAAAACCATAAGTAAGGCACTTATTAAATTAGATCCAAATAATACAGATTCTTATTTACAAAATACTAAAAATTTCAATCAACAACTTGATACTCTAGATTCTCTAATAAAGATATCACTCGCTAATTGTGAACTAAAGGACTTTATTACCTTTCATGAATCTTTTCGTTATTTTGCTAATAGATATGGCTTAACTCAACATGCCGTTCACGGTTATTTTCCAGAAGGTGAAATTCTTCCACAACAAATCATAAAAATTGTTTCATTAGCTAAAGATCTTGGTATAGATACAATTTATTCTGAAGAACTAAAAGACCCTAGATTATCTCAAACCCTTGCATCAGAAATTCCAAATGGAAAAGTTTTACAATTATCTCCTATAGAAGGGATAGATCTAGAAGAGCAAAAGAAAGGTATAGGTTATATTGACAAGATGAAAATGAATTTGGAGAATCTAAAACAAGGATTGAAATGTAAATAGTATTATCATTTAATCAATTATCTTTTTAAAGATTGACTCAATCTATCAAGTTCTAAAATAGTAGCAAGTGTCATCTTTGTTATAGAAGTTACATATTTTATATTCAAGGTGTTTGGTGTGTCAGACGATTTATGATAATTTGGATTCTCTGTTACACCTCCATCATGTATTCCTATAACTGTATAACCTAATGCTTCAAAAGGAATAAAATCACTATTTCCAAGTTTAGCTAACTGGGCTTTTAGATTTGTATAATTAGAAGCTATGTGTTTGATGAAAAGGGCTATAGTTTTTGAATAATTATCATTTTGTAAATATTTATTGCCAACATCATATTCCAATATCACTTTATCTGATTCATTGGAAGGTCTATAGCCGATCATATCAAAATTAATGTAGAGGTCTATATTTTTGGTTCTATTATTATCATTCAAGTATTTTACGTAACTTTCTGATCCCCATTTACCTTGTTCTTCTCCTGAAAATAATACAAATTGAAGGTTAAGTTTTAAATTCACGTGAGATAGAATACGTACAAGTTCTAAAATAGCAGAAACTCCACTTGCATTATCATCTGCTCCTGGAGCCCTAGCATCAGTATTATTGATATTTTCTGCTCTACTATCATAATGTGCTCCAATAATAATTGTAGTATTATCTTGAAATGATTCTGTTGAATCTTTTAGAGTACAAATGATATTTTTTAAATGAAATGTCTGATTATCATCTCTCTTGGTAAAATTGTGAACAAATACTCTACTTTCACACAATGTTCCGAGCTCATTTTTAAGCCAGTATGCAACATCCTCAATTTGATCTGATTTTGTATGTCTGGTATGAAAAGATGATAGGGTATTAATCCATTCTTTGAGTTTAGTCGAATTAACTTGTTCTATTATTAAATCTGTTTGTTTTTTTATATCAATGTGTTCTTGATGTATTAAGGGTATATTGTTAAGACAGGTTATTATTGAAATCCTACATAACGAAGGCATATTATTATTATATTCTCCTTTATTAGGAGATATGGAAGATGCTAGAATATTATTTAATGAAATAGAAACAAATAAAACAATCATGATTGATATAAATAAAAATAATCGATTATATTTTTGATAATACAATTATTACTTTATTTATAATACTTAATATAATTGCCTTTTCATTTGATTTGAGATTAAGTTCGAATTGCGGAACCTAAAAATTTTGTTTTCCCTTTTCCTGATTCTTTGCATTAGGACATTTATTTTCATCGATGGGTATGTCTGCTTGTCCTCTGTAATAATAGAAACTCAAAAAAAAATAATTTGCTATATTGGCGCCAATACAAGAGCTTTTAGCTAAAATTCTACGAGAAGAACCAAAAATTGTATTCAAAGGTGAGAAACAAGAACTAGAGATAGCTTTGGAAATAAAAATTGATTTATCGTAGGTATACAACTTTTAAATTGATTGAAATATATGCTATGACTCTTGAGAACAAAAGCTTTACTTAGTTTTTATCTAAAAATGTTATACTATAAATTTTAGGTAAAACAGAAAATTGCAATTGAATAAAAGAAGATAATAAACTAGATCATTTTATAATATGAAGTTTTTTCTTATGAAAAATTCATTTTCTTGCATATAATCATCGATCATAGATTAGAAAAGTTAAGATATTTGTATTTAATATTTATTGTAAAGTGAAATACAGATTAATTCTTAATTAGTTTTTTGCTCTTTAGCAATTATGGTGCAGGCAAAGGAAAAAGAAGGGAAAAGAAGGGAAAATAATAATGGCCAAAAGGAAGAAAAAGACCTTTCTGACATCACAAAGGAAAGAA
>JAATVK010000233.1 GCA_014523485.1 Nitrososphaerales archaeon TH5894 | reverse complement strand
GCAGGAGTGCTTACTCCTAAGCCCAAAACTGATCTATTATTGGATAATATATCTAATGTTGATATTCCCATCGCCACTGTAGCAGGGGTTCTAGAATGTATACTTATTATTGCTGTACCAAGTCTAACTCTTTTTGTTACCTGTGATACAGCACCTAAGGATACAAAGGCTTCTCTTCCCCAAGATTCTGGAACCCATAAAGAATCTGTATTTTCTTTTTCTTCTATTTTTTTTGCAAATCTTAAAATATTATCAATTGATAAAAGCGTACCAATATTATATCCTATTCTAGAAATATCATTCATACTAAATTTGATGATTGAAGTTCCTTTGCTGCTTCATCTATATCTTTATGAGAATCTATTGATCTCCAAAAGTTATGATTGAATCTCATGCCTTTTAATTTTTGATCATTAGCCATAGCAGGAAGTGCAGTAACTTCTATGTTCCCATTATCAGGTAAATAATCAAATACCTCTTTTGTAAAGTAATATACACCTGCATTAATCCATTTGTCAGGAATTTCCGGTTTTTCATCAAATCCTATTACATTTGATTCATTATCAATATTAACAACTCCATATGGACTCCTCAGAGGAACAACTGCAATACTTGATATTTTTTCTCCACATAATTTATGTGGATTAATATTTGTTAATATATCACCATTTGTCATAAAAAATCCATCTTCAGTTGATGAATTCAAAAGACTAGATGTATTTTTTAGCGCTCCGCCAGTTCCCAGAGGATTATCTTCTACTATGTATCCTATATTAATACCCAATTTATTACCACTACCAAGATAATCTATAATATTTTCTTTAAGGTAACCTACACATATAATTATATCTTTTATATTATATTTCTTAAACCATTTAAGTTGCCATTCGATTATGGGTACATTTAATACCTCTATCATAGGTTTGGGTCGATCATTTGTTAAAGGTTTTAATCTTTTTCCTAACCCACCAGCAAGTATAACAGCTTTCATCAAAATAGAATCACGAGGCAGATTATTAAAGATTAATGAATTAAACATAATACTCTTTTATAGAAAATGAAATGATATCTTATACGATATTTTTAAAATCTTCATAAATAAATGATTAAATGAGGTAACATAACGCCAAGACAATCATTTTGCCTAATCAATAATATTGTAGAATTAATACTCTTGAAATAAAAAAATAAACGCCGCTGATCAGACTCGAACTGATGACCCACTGGTTAACAGCCAGCTAAGCTCTAAAGCGGTTCGCTTTAAATTTGCTCTACCATGCTGAGCTACAGCGGCATTTAAATATCATTTTTTTAATCAAAATAAAAATGTTTTCTTATTGCAATTAAGACCATATGACTTCAATACAATAAAAAAATTTATAAATTTAAAGAATTTTTAATTTATATCATCTTAAAATTTACAGTTTAAATTTAATGATTAATAAAGAAGAAAAGAGTAAAATAATATTTTATTATTACATTCCATCTTCTTTGGAATAGAGATAAACACCATCCAAAAATACTCTTTGATCTTTATTTTTTATTTTGGTAGAAGATTCAATATTTGAAGCTGTTTGAGAAACATCTTCTAAACTAGGTCCTTTAACTATGACATCTTCACCACTTACTACGACTTGTGTTAATCCAACAATTTTAGATATACGGCTAGATCTTTCTCCAAAGTAATTTTCAACAATTACTTTTTTATCTTTAACTTTGACAGATATTGGAAAGTGAGAAAAGATTATTTTGAGTTTATAAGTAAATCCAGTTTCTACTCCTTTAAACATATTAGAAATAATGCTTTTTACAGTATTTATTAAAGCCAAATCTCTTCTTCTTTGACCAGGTGGATGAATTATGATCTTATTATTTTCAAAAACTAATGTTATAGGTATTTTGGTAAAATCTTTAGCAATTTTGCCATTTTTACCCTCAACAATTACTGTATTTTCCTCTTTGGTTACTTTGATATTTTCTGGAATTGTTACTTCTCCAGACTGATTGCCATCTTTGTCAGTAGACATAGCCTATAAGTACGCCTCCTAATCCTTGACTTTGAGCATCAGTATGAGACATTATGCCTTTACTTGTGGAAACTAATAGTATTCCTAGGTTATAGGCCGGTAAAAACTGTCTTTCCCAATTGAGAAATTCATTCTTTTTTACACCATACCTCGGAGTGATAATTGCGCACTTGTTTATTTTAGCTAATAATTGAATTCTAAATTTTCCCATTCTATTGTCATCAATCAATTCAAATTCTCCTATATACCGGTATTTTTGCATAACTCTGAGAATTTCACTAGCAAATTTAGATGTAGGTATAACTAGACATTCTTTTTTTCTTCTCATTTCGTTATTGTATAAAGTATTAAACAAATTTGAAACAACATTTAATGATGGCATTTAAAGAATATTCTCCAACACTGTATTAATTTTTTCCAACCTTAGCATGGTTTTCTTATCTATTTTCTTTATTTTTTCGATATCAATATATATTTTATTCATATTTCTTGAATCCTATATTAAGTGCTACATCCCTAAAACATTGTCTACAGAGCATTATATCATATTTTTGAATTAATCCATTAAATGCTCCACATCTTTTACACCATCTCGTTCCTTTACCATGTGGAACCTTTTTTCTACCCGTTTCTGAGTACTCACGAGGCTTGGGCATTATATCACTTCAACTCCAAAATTTTGCTGAAAGAAATTTATTGATTCTTCTTTTGTTATTCTATGCTTCTTACCGATTTTATCAGGATGTCTTTTCTTGGAGATTCTATAACCAGGTCTTTTCAAAGAAATACAGACATCCATTCCGAAGATTCCAATATCAGGATTGTATTTTATTCCTGGTATGTCTATATGTTCTTTAATTCCAATGGAAAGGTTGCCATTATTATCGATAGACGATCGTTTGAAAGAATTCGATTTTGCTAGAAAAATTCTCTTCAAGAAGTCCAGTGCGTTTTGGCTTCTTAAAGTAACCATTGCACCAATTGGCTCACCTTTGTGAATACCAAAATCCCTTACCGACTTTTTGGCTCCTCTAGGACTAGGTTTTTGTCCGGTCAATTCTGTCAAGGCCATCTTAGCTCTTTCGAAAGGATCTCCTGATTTTCCCACCCCTATATTTATTACAATTTTTTCAATATCTATCTTTTTCATTACTTCACTTGAATTGATTTTATTTTCAGACATCATTCATTCACTTTTATCTTTGGATTATTATCATTAGGTTCACTAACAACCATAATCATATCAATAGGAATTTCCAATAATCTAGAATCTACTCTCATTATTGCACGTTTAGGAAGAGAAAATGTCCCTTCTTTTATCTCTTCTATTTTGCCCATGCTACCAGCATTATCACCTCGTGTCAACATTGCAAGAGAATCTGATTGTAATTTTAGCGTATCAATAATTTCTAATTCTGGTACTTTCACAAGACATGTATCACCTACTGAATATATGCCTTCAGAAATAACAGTTTTACCGTCATGAAAACCATACTGAATTTTATTTCCTTTAATAATATTTTTAGTTTTAATCTTTACAAGTTTAAGTAACTTTTCATTATCATTAATTTCTATTGGATATAACAATAGTGAATCCTTTGGTACTAATCGATAAACCTTTTGAGATGGAACTAATTCAATAGTATCCATTAAACCTATAGGAAAGTTAACATTATATCTAATGACATTATCTACTTTGACTTTACCTCCATCAACAATTTTTTTTGCTTCATGCATAGTTGTGGTAACCTTTAATATATCTCGTAATATAACACCTAGAGAATAGGCATATTTTTTTGAATGTGTACCTGGATGGGTTCTTAGAATAAAACGTCCCTGTTTTCTATTTATATCCCAAAACACTGGAGCTAATTGTCGTTTTGCAGTGGTTCGTCCTCCTTTATTTGCCATTCTTTATTTTCTCCCTATATGATACATTGATATCATTTTATTTTCTAACACCATCATAATCATCTTCCCCCTTATTATCTTGACTAGATTTTGAATTTGTGATTCTATTTTGTTGTGGTTTAAGAATCTTTTTAACATTCAACTTTCTTCTTGTTCGAGTTTTTCTTAAATTGGGATTAATATTTACTCCCTTCTTTTCATCAACCTTTGATGATTTAACGTTTCTAATAACATTAGATCGATTCTTGTCATGCAAGTTAAGGGATGTAATAATTACGTTAGAAGAATGTATTTGAACCTTCACTTTACCTCCTTTTGAAGCTTCTCTTTGGATCCCTTCAATAAAGAGAGATGATCTTCCAGTCTTCACTTTCTCTACTTTACCTTCAACGTTTTTGTATTCTCCTCTTAATACCTTTACAGTATCTCCTTTAACCACTCGTGCGTTTTTTTTATTATATTCATTACGTAAATTTTCAGAAAGAGGTGAACGAATGTGTTTGTCAAGATTGTGTTTCTTAATATTTAAAGTAATGTTTTTATTTATCATAAAAATCACTATAATTTAAACAATTGATGAGGCCAGATTTGCTATTCTAGGCCATTTTTCAGCTGCTTCGGCAGCAACAGGTCCTTTTATATCCGTTCCTTTAATTTCACCCTCTGGAGTTACTAAAACAGCTGCATTGTCTTCAAATGTAAGTCTTAAACCACTCAGTCTCCTAATGGGATATTTTTGTCTTATGATAACAGCTCCAAAAATTTGTTTCCTCAACTGTGCTGGGCCTTTCTTTACAGTAACACTCACAAGATCACCTACAGCCCCTGAAGGCATTCGTGAATGACGACCTTTATATTTTGTTACCTGAACAATCCTAAGAATTTTGGCGCCAGTATTATCAGCACAAACGAGCTCTGAGGTAACTGGTAAAGCCCTTGTAATATATGGACGAAATTCGGAAGCACCTTTGGCTGAGACTGCTCTTGACTTAGATGCCATCTTTATTATCTCCTTCCACTACCACAAAAGACACAGTTTTAGAAAGAGGACGGCATTCGGCTATTTTGACTTTTTGTCCTTCAGCTACATCAATACAATCAGGAAGAAAAGCATGCACTTTAGATTTACTTCGCTCATATCTTTTGTATTTTTTTACTAATCTATTATATTCTCTTGAGACAACAATCATCTTCGTAGATTTATTACTTTCTACAACACCAGAGTATAATCTGCCCCTTACTGGTAAACTTCCATGGAAAGGACAATGTTGATCTTCACAGGTTTTTTTGGGAAGTGAAACCATAACCCCAATATTTCTTACCATATTATATTATCATCTCTTTATCTTTAATACTCTATCTTCTGGTCTTCCTATCAATTGGTTACCCCTTATAAAGCAAACGGTTGAAGGAAGATACAAAATACATTTTAGAATAATTTTCTTCGGAATTTTTTTGATACCATTTAAAGTTCTTAAAACAAGCATATTTTTAGTCTCAAAAATGATCTTACCGGTTAAATTTGTCAAGCCAGTTTGTGAACATTCTGAGATCTTAATTTTTAATCCGATCCACTCGTGAAAGAGAATATTTTCTATTGATCTCATATCTCACTTAACTCTTTGATCAATTTTTCTTTCGTTTATTAGTGTAAAAATTCTTGCAATATCTCGTCGAACCCATCGAATACTAGCACTCTCTTTTTTTAAGGTTCCTTTTGCTCCTTCAGACCTTAACTTGGCAAGATCGGCTTTCAATTCTAATAATTTGTCTTCGAGATCATGATCATTCATTTCCCTGAGGGTTGATAATTTTATTCTACTCATTTAGTATTCAGTAGCACGCTCCCTTTTTCCTTGACTTTATTTTGATCCATGGATTTATCTTTTATATCTTGGGATTTCGGAATTGGTTTTTGTTGTTGTCTATTTACATTTTGGTTATTTATTTCCAAACGTTGTTTTTTGGGACTAATTTCTTTTAATGTATTGTTAGTTTCTTGTCTTTCAGGATCTTGAACTGATTGTGAAGTAGTATTAGGAGTTGTTTCTTGTTTCGATTCTAAAAGTTCAAAGTCAGGTGGCACCTCATTTTTTAAGGCAATTCGCAGCTGGATTCCCATCAAACCCATTTTTGTTAGTACGTCAGTAATACCTATTTTGACTATTTTAGCGGCTGCGTTTCCACTCTTGGGTATCACACCAGATGAATGTTTTTCAAAATGGGCTCTTTCACTTCGTAACTTTCCTGCAATCGTTATCTCTACACCCATAGCTCCTGCTCCCATTACAGTATTGATTGTCCACATAGAGGCTCTTCTAAATGCAGTTCCTCTCTCTACAAGCTGTGCTATTCTATTGGCCATAATTTGGGGGTTTAATTCTGGAACTTCTATTTCCATCACTGAAATTTGAGGATTATTCAGGCCAAATCTTTGCTCTAACTTAGAGGTAAGATCTTTTATACCTGAGCCTTTTCGTCCTATCACTAATCCAGGACGAGTTACGTATAATGTGATTCTTGTCCCAATTGGAGTTTTTTGAATGTCAACTCCTCCATAACCTGTCTCTCGAAGAGTTTCTTTTAGATATTCATCTAGCTCCATATTTTTATAGTTACTAGACATTACGTTTTTTGCTGCATTCATTCTGTTATTACGCCTTCTTGTGCAACCATTTCAACATGTACAAGTGTATCAAATTTTGGACTTGCTCTGCCCATAGCACGTGGTGTAAATCTTTTTAATCGTGTCCCTTTATGAACAACAATATTGATGATTTTTAACCTATCTAGGTCCATACCTTTGTATTCGGCATTGCTTTCTAAATTATCTAAAAGTTTCAAAAATTCATGGGTTGCCTTTGATGGAAAGCGACCGGCGCTAAATCCATCTCTAATATTGGATCTGTGCGCAACCTCGTTATTATACCGTCGAAATGGTACCGCTATTTTTTTTCGTAATACTGATTCTAGATAATCTCTAGCTTTTTCAATCGATAGATTCGTAATTGCTAATGCAATCTCACGTGCATGTTTATGAGAAATATCCTTTTCTCTAAGAGCAGACCTTACTTGCCTACTTTTATCAAAATTTTGATATGCATAAGAATAGTTTGGCATAACTCAATCACTTTAAAGGAACATACAAACTAGATCGTGATGAACCGACTCCAGGTGAGCCATGTTGAACTCTCTTATTTGTAATAGCATATTCTCCTAGGTAATGTCCTACCATTTCTGATTTAATTGTAACATCAAAAAATTCTTTGCCATTATGTACACTGATCGATAGACCTATCATATCAGGCAATATTATCATGTCCCTAACGTGAGTTTTTAACTTGTTTTTTAACTTTCCATCACGTGCTAGTTTAATTTCTTCTCGCAACGTTCGTTTCTGATCGTTCATATATTTTCCAACTCTCTGGTTTAAAGATCTGCGTTGTCTTGCATTTAATAAAGGTAAGAGTGATTCTATTGATATCGATTTTAATTGTTCTTGATTATAACCTCGAAATTTAAATTCCCTAACCAATCTGATATTGTACCTCCAGTGGCTTATTTTTAAATCTACCGAGAAAATAAAAAATATTAATTTTCATATTCTCTTAAACCAATCCAAGCTTAGTTGCAAGGTCTCGAGCAGAATCTAAGTCCTTAAATTTAGCAAATGCCTTTTTTCCATCTATGGTTCTTGCAGTATTAACATCAGTTATTTCAGCTTCGTAGAGATCGTGCAATTCCTGTTTTATAGATTTTTTATCAGCTTGTTCGTCCACAATAAAGGTTAACTTTTTTTCTTTTTCTATCAAATTGAAAGATTTTTCTGTAATATAGGGTTCAATAATTAATGGTTTTTGTTTAGGTAATTGTGAATTTTTCCTTTTTTGTTTCGACGATCTTGCAGATTTGAGTGTAAACAAATTTTTCTTCATTGATTAAGCCTCTCAAGGATTGTATTTGACGAGCACTTTAAATTCCCAAGTTCTTTAATAGCATTCTCAGAAAAAATAGTTAATCTCACTGGTTTAGAACCAGGAACTAAATCTAGAAGACTAAGAGATTTAACAGACTTAACGGTAATACCAGGAAGAGAATTCGCCAATCTGCCTATCTTTTCATCATTTCCGACTAGTATAAGTACACTTAATGCAGATCTACGATTGGTACTATTTTTATGGAGTGATTTGTTTCTTTTGATAAATGTACGCTTTAGATCATCTTCTAGACCTAATTTAATCAAAATTTTCTGTAAATCTTTAGATTTTATAACCGATTCAATTTCATTTGATACAACAATTGGTAATTGTAATGTACCCTTTATCTTATGTCCTCGTCTTTTAATCAATTCACTATGAGTTGTTGCAGCAATGGCAGAACATAAAGCTAATAATTTCTCTTTTTTATTTACTTTTTTATAGATATTTTTCCATGAAACAGGTGGATGAGCTAGGCGTCCATGTCTCACGCTTGCTACACCAGCAGCTTGTCCAGCCCTAGGAAAACCTTCTCCTCTTGCTCGAGCTATTCTCGCTATTCCTAATCCAGTATTTCGTGACTCAGCACTAACCATCTGTCCTGCGGCAGGATATCGACCTTGTCTTTGAAAGGTATAAGAATTAAGATTATTGTAAACTTTTTGAATTACTTCAGGACGATAGGGAGTTTCGAAAACCACAGGTAAGGTTATAGTACTTTTATTACTCCCATCCATTTCTAAAATATTTGTGGTAATCATTTTGCAACCACCTCAATTACTTTAGGTTCGATAACTTTTTTCGTAGTAGTCCTTATAGGTTGTCTCATTTTAACTAATCTCTTTGGAACACCAGGTATTGAACCTCTAACTATAATATAATCAGTTGTAACTAATCCAAAATGTTTGAAACCTCCAGGAGGATTGATTGCAGGTTTAGAAGATTGTGATGTTGTTTGAGGAGACACATCTGTCGATACCAACAATATTCTTTTATTATATTCAGTTCTTTGATGAAAACCTCGCTGTCCTTGCCTCGGAACGGAATACATGACCACTGCTGGAGATATGGGACCTAACGTCCCAAGGGCTCTCACACTTTTTCTTGATTTGTGTTGTTTTCGCTTAACACCAAAACGAGTGATTGGCCCCTCAACACCTTTACCTCTGGTTATTCCTGATACGTCAATTAATTGACCATTTTGAAAAACGTCTGATATTTTAATTTCTTTTCCTATAATCCCTTTTAGATATTCATATTTTGTTTTGTTATCTTTACCTGAGACGCCTATCTCAAACACAAATGGTTTTTTCTGAGCTAGGTTTGCTTTTTTAGGAAAAACAGATGCAATTGCAAAAAAAGAGGAGATAATATCGAAAGATGATTCAATTGTTTCAAAAGATTTTTCATTATATTTAGTCTTAAATTTTCTCTCTAATCCTTTCGGTAAATCCTTAGAATAAGCATCGATAAAAGCCTTTTCTCCATAGAGATTTTTTCTATAACATCTTATACCAATAATGTTGATTGGAGGGGTTGCAATTACCGTTGATGAATTGTCGAGTTGTTTACCAAAATTAGGAGTTTTTTCCTTGTCATCTATCGTCATGACTTGTAGTTGGCCTGCTTTAAACCCAGCAAAACCTAAAAGAGACGTATTATCAGTGTGTTCAGGCCAATTTCTTAATCTAGCCTCTTCACTCTTAGCTCTAACTCTAGGATAAAATGCTAGGCTTCCTCGTCTAGGCGAGCTATACTTTCTATGACCCATTGATACAGGATGAAACCTTTCAAACCCATTAATAAATTTATTTCTTTAAAATTTAGCAGAATAATTAAAGACGATAAAAATATATCATTTAAAAAAGGATATGATTGAACAAAGTTAAAGTTCCGAGAATTGCTTCTTCTAACCGTATAGTCTGAGTTTTTTGGTAAGGAAACATATTTAAATAGAGTGAATTTTTTGTATTATGGTAACTAGGATAAATTTCTTTAAGACCTTTACTAGGCGAACCGAAAACAATTAACAAATTTTCAAAACTGGTAATACTTTTGTTAAATTGAGATTCAGCACTTTTGAACGGATGTCCTTTTTTTGATGTGAATACAACAAAGGTCTTTTCGTCAAGTTTTTTAAAAAAGTCTTCAAGAAAACCTACGCTTACTACACTATATCCAAAATACAGGTTTTCCAAATCTTTTAAAGATGCCCTAATGACTTTTAGTTTGGGATATCTATTAATAAACTTGACAACAACTTTTTCACCATTATGGCCTTCTCCCAAAAAAGGGATAGGCCAATCCAATCCAACATTTACATAGAACTTATAATTTTCCTGCTTAAAATTTAGGATGAATTTTTTACCATTAGTAAATGTATTTCTCTCCATTTGTTGCATAATGGAATTTCGGTCGTACAGAACACCCATTCTTATTTCATCAATAGTGATATCCTTAAGTTTAATCTTGTTCTTGTGATGCGGAGCCTTAATTGGTGGAAGAAGACCTGTATAAGACAAATCTACATTCATTGGATATATCGACTTTCTTAAGTAGGGCGGAGTATTCAAAAATTCAAGAATCAATCTAATAAGAGAGATATCTGAGTTTCTTCTTGTTTCTGTAGGATCTTTATATATTATAATTTTTTTTATTCCAAAAATAGAAAATGCCCGCGCAAATCTACCAATTTTTAATGTTTTTTCTCTTAACCCATTTTCATCTGATAAGGAAGAATCGGGAATGGCAACGAAAATTCTATCTTTTAACTTCATTCATTCACTAACTGATTTACCAAACCATTAAGAGAATTATTTGCTCCAAAAAAAACATTTCGTAAGTTACCTTTTCTATCGACCAAGATTGCAGAGGGGGTACCCTTCAATTTGTATTCGTCAAACGTCAAAGCAGAATATTTTTTATTCTTTAAATAATGTTTGATTCGCTCAAAAAGCAGTTTCTTATCTGCCTCACTATATGAGTTATAATTGTCAATGTTGGATTCAATAAAATCAATAACCATATTATCAGAAAAATCTTGTGTATTTCTACGCAGAACATCCATAGCTACAGGGAACGGAATTTTATAATTAAGTTTATCACCGTCTACTAATTGGCCATACTGGTGTAATGCATTGAAAGTTTCTCCAATAACCTTTCCTGAAGATAATAGTAAGTGTAGATTCTCTAATGTGTTTTTATCATAATCTTCAAATGCTGTTGCTAATCCCAACACTACTACATCATCTCTCCTATTATTCTTGTATATATCTACTGCATTAGGGAGGGCATACATAAAACATCCAGGGCAATTGACTTGAAATACTTCGACGAGAACTACTTTTCCTATATTCTTATCAATGTTTGTAGGTAATCCTTGCACCCACTCCGAAACATGCAAGTTTGGAGCCTTAGTACCCATGGTATTGTCAATTACATAAAATAAATATAAACATTCGGAAAAAAATATTTACGAGGATTTGTCTTTTGGATTTGTAGGATTTTCTTTGGCTATTTTCGCGAACTTCTCTATCTCTTCTTCACCGACTTTTCTCATAATTTTGCTTTCGTTTTCGATCAATGACATCTTTATATGAGAAATTCCTGTTTTTTCTTCACTCACCATGTTAATTGACTCTAGGGCAAGTTTTCCTGCATCTTGTAAAGAAATGTCTTGTGTGTAATATTTTTCTAAAAACTCATTTACCTGATCGCTTCCTTGACCTATAGCAATTGCATCATATCCAATAAATGTCCCACTAGGATCAGTTAAAAATAATTCGCCTCCAGTCGTATCTACACCTGCAATGATTAATGCAACTCCAAAAGGTCTGACGCCAGCATATTGGGTTAATTGTTGTGACATATCTGCAATATTTTTGGCCACAATTTCCACATCGACTGGTTCATCATAAATTAATTTATTACTTTGAGCGAAAAATCTAGCATGATCTACTTGCGCTCTTGCATCAGGGATATAACCTGCTGCAGCTACTCCTATGTGATCATCAATTTGGAAGATCTTTTGAGTAACGTCAGAAATTTGTAATTTCCTTGTTTTTTCTTCAACTGCCAAAAGAACTCCATTTTTACATTTCATTCCTAAAGCAAGAGTACCTCTCCTTACTGTCTCAATTGCATACTCAACCTGATATAACCTTCCATCAGGAGAAAATACCGTTATAGCTCTATCATAACCTGCTGCTGCTGGTAACAATTCGATATTACTACTTCCCAGTGTTTAATTTAAATTTACCTTATTAACGCAGTTTCTTATTAAATGGTAACTGAGGAAGTAAAATTTTCTGGTCACCCAAATGTTCGCGCGACGCATGCTCGAACAATAGAAATAACAAAAGACAATTATCTTACAAAAGAAGGAAATTGTATTGTAGGAATCAACGCTAATAAGGCTTGTATTGATATTCACCCAAAATTACGAACCTTGATAACAAAGGATAATATTTCAATAAATTTCAAAATAATAGTTGGTACTCTATCATTTGAAATTAACGGATTTGGAAACAGCAAATTAACTTTGAGCAATCCACATGATATTGTGATTAGAACTAGTAATTACATATCCAACAGAACGGCGTCAATAAAGTGTAATAAAGCCGCAGTTCATATACCAAGAGATATAATAAATTTATTACAGGATACGAAAACCAAGGGTTCCCTAATAATTTCTGCAAATGAGTTTTGATAATGCATCAATAAAAATCTATCATATTATTTAATTTTATTACCAGTTATCATTTCATATGCAAGAACATATCTTTTAGAAATTTTTCGTATTAAACTGGAAGGTAATTTTGGGGGTTGAGGTTTTGTATTATAAGATTTATGTTCACTAACTTTTTTCTTAAACCCCACATTGGTTAGCCAATCTCTTAAAATTTGTTTATCATAACTTTCTTGAAGAGATCCTTTTTGATAATGAACCTTTTTCCATAATCTATATTCATCTGGACCAAGAGAATCTCCCAAGACTATTTCTCCTTTCCTATTAATACCAAATTCAAATTTTACATCTGCCATTAAAAACCCCGCTATATTTACAATATTGCTCATTTTGAGATAAAGTTCTATGGACTTTTTTTTCAAAAAATCTAAATCATTCTTTGATAAAATTTTAGATGAAATTATTTCATTATCAGATATTGGGATATCATGTTCGAGGGATTTAGTAGTAGGATCAAATATTGGCTCTGATAGTTTTGATGCGATTACTGGATCAAAACTATCAGCCAAAATTTTAAAGTCTGGAGAATTTTTCCAATCAATTTCATTGTTGTAATATCTATCAACTAGACTACCATAGAAATAACCTCTGACGACACATTCAATTGGTATCATGGATAGGTGTTCCACTAGCATTTTATTGGCGTCAATAGTTTTAATCATATGATTTTGGACGTCGAGATTATCGAACCAAAACTTTGCAAATTTACATAAAACTTCACCTTTTTTTGGAATATCCTGCGTCATCTTTACATCAAATGCAGATATTCTATCAGAAAACACAAATAACAGGGTATTCTTATTATTCTCATTTGGATAATATACATCTTTGACCTTTCCTCGATGTAAGAATTTCAATATTTAAAATAGTACCAAAAATATCTTTTTATAATTATCGATTATAAAAAATGATCATTAACTAAAATGGTTTTAGATAAAGAGAACAGTTATTTCAAAAATAAGAAAATTAGTTTAAATTACAATGCATATAGGTTCAAAGTTTATCAGATATTAGTTATAGCTTATACAACTGGAATATTATGGCTGAGAAGAAATCCTCTTTCTCTTATTTTTACTGCAATTACTCCTTTTTCTTTACTATTTGTTTTATTTATCATCAGCGATGGGCAATATACGCAATTTGCCATAAGTGGAAGTTTAGTAATGGCTTTAGTAGGATATGGACTAGCATTAGGTCAGGATATCACCTATTATAAGACAGAATACAAAATCCAGGATATGTTCGTGGCCTCTCCTATCTCACCATTAACATATATGACAGGTCTAGCACTCTCCGAAATTTTATTTGGATTTCCAGCGCTAGTCGTTTTATTATTTTTAATTTTTTATATAGGAGTTTCGTTGTTGTATATTCCACTCCTTATTTTTATAATACTTATAGTGTGGATTTCGACTTCTAGTATGGGTTTCTTTTTATCTTCACATATGTTACATATGAAAAATGCAACACAGATTATATCTTTCGTGAATGTTTTTTTAGCTATATTACCACCTGTTTTTTATTCAATCAACAAACTCCCAGAAGTTCTTCAATATGTTTCTTATATTGCACCTACAACTCATGCATCCTTAATGGTTCAATACGCTATGGGATTTGATACTCCAGAAAATTGGTCTGTTGTGATTGGAATATCAGTACAGTTAGTATATGCTATTGGATTCATTACGTTAGCAAAAACTCATGCATTATGGAGAGAAACCTAGCTGATGCCGAAATTAATTTTTTAAACATAGGTCATGGTGGGATTTGGACCCACGACCTAAGGTTTACAAAACCTTCGCTCTGGCCAGGCTGAGCTACATGACCATAAATATCATCGATTTTTATTTTACTGTAATTAATTCTTTGCCAATAATTAAAATATATTTAAGTAGTTATAATAATCTGGGGATATTATTGGGGAATAAAGAGTTTAATGTTATCGTTATAATAGAAAACAAATCGTTTATAAATGACCCGGAAGGAGAAACAATTTATCATGATTTAATTTTAAAAAATAAATATAATAATATTAAATCTGTAAGATGTGCAAAGGTATTAAAACTAATTGTAAATGCAAAAAACCCAAGTGACGCAAGATTGAGTGTAAAAAAAATGTGCGAAGATTTAAGAATATTTAATCCCATTGTAAGTAATTGTCAAGTTAATACCATCTCTGATAAATAATTACTAAGAAAAAGAGATATTTCAAATATTAAATCTATAAATTTTTCAGCAGTATTGATAATTTAATAATTTTCCACATTACTCTGAGATAATTGTGTTGAATAAAGTGTATTGTTCAAAAGTAATATAGTGCGTAGATGCTTGGCTAAATCAGTTACAGTAATTATCCCTACAACCTTGCCATTTTCTACAATAGGTAGTCTTCTGATCCTATTATTCATCATTCTTTGAACAGCAACATCTATAGGAGTGTCAGGCGTTGCAGAGGTTCTGATTTTAGACATCATGTTTCCTACTTTCACGCTTGATAGTTTTAATTCTTTTAGACAAATCTTTTTGATAAAATCTTTTTCTGTAACAATCCCGATGGGTTGATCATCAGATAAAACAATTATAGAGCTTACTCCCTTTTCAGTCATCAACTGCGCTGCTTTTAACGCAGTT
>JAATVK010000232.1 GCA_014523485.1 Nitrososphaerales archaeon TH5894 | reverse complement strand
GGCTTAAATAATTCTACATACAATATATTGTCTGCTTTAGGAAGAGATGCTGATTTCCTTTATGATACAATTGATAAATATATTCGTGATGCAGAAAGTGCTAATAAATCTGATTTGGTAGAACTTTGGAAAACAATAAAGAATGACCGCCATAAACATATAGATATGTTAAAAGAGGCTTTAGAAAAGGAAATTCATCAATAAATTCTATTTTTAAAAATAATAGCTAAATACTATTATGAAAATTTAAAAACCTAAGTAGAATGTATGTATATAGTAGGATTATAATACATAGTATTTAGCTTTTATTATTAGAAACTTATTTTGAAAAAATAAAATTTGAGAATTTAGCTTTAATATTTATTTGTTTTAGTAGTGTTTGATGTATAGGAAGATGAGCTAAAAGTAGTCAACTTTAAGAATTGTTTAACTAAGAGATGGTAGGCTTAATATGGAATATATTTACAAAAATGATACTATTAGCCCATACCTATACTGAAATTTCTGGTTAAGAATTAAATAGTATTATAATGACTTACGTGGTTTACGTAACATTGGAAAGATGGGCGGTGATGTGTTTATCTGAATTTTGCCAAGTAATTCAAATCCATGATGTTCATAGAATGGAATATTCTTTGGATTAGATGATTCGAGATAGGCAAAGTTGTTATCTAGATCACATGCAACTATTGCATGTTGCATTAATGCAGAGCCTAGTCCTTTCCCCTGGTAAACTGGATCAACTCCAAGAAGTGGCAAGTACCAATGAGGCTCTGTTGGATGATAGCTACTCATTTTCTCAAATACTTTTGGACCATCCTTCTTGGCATCTTCAGACCCACTACTTTGTAGCAATGCAATCAACGGGTCTACATCAGGATAAACATTTGGAGGAAGCCAGAGAGCTGCACCAGAATAGTTTTCAAAGTAGTAGGCACTGTTATATGCAAATGCTTTTCCTCCAAAAGCCTTGATAAAGCTAGAGAAATGTGAAAGATATTTCTGCGGATCTGGCCATACCCAACGTGTGGCAGGATCAGCTACAAAGGCTAACTTTAATACATCAATAACACCCGCTTCATCTGATTCTATACCAGTTTTCACAATTGGCATTGTCATCAAATATCCCTCATTTTCTATTATGTCAGGAATATTTTAAAGTTTTATACAACTAAGTGAAATATAATTTAATATTATTGATCAAAAGTTATCAAGCAAAAAATTATTGACTATTCTATTAACATTCAAAAGAAAAACTAGTTCAATGGACACATTTGTCATATGGAAATTACATTTTTTGACATCTTCTATATCATAATAACGAGTATTTGAAATTATAACAAGGTTTGTAACAATGGTTTAACGCAAAGTCAAGTAAATTAAATGACAGAAAAAGATCAATGAAATTTACTTTTTTATTACTATTATTGTTTGCGAAGAATTATTATGGTTACAGATATTTCTATGTTCTATTATTAATCATATTAAATTTGTTTTAATTCAAAATAATCAATTATATCTCCTTCATTTGTATGAAATTCTCCTACTATTGTTTTACCATTATTTTCTAGTTTTAGATCAAGAAATCCAAATTCGTCATTGTTCTGTATTATATAATAATCTTCTTGATCTTCAATATCATGTAGTTCATCTCCTGCAGTACCTACAGTCAAGAATACGATACCAGCTGGTTTCTGATAATAATTATTTGTAAGATTATTATTAAATATTGGATCTTCATCACTTTCAGAGTTATATAGGAGGGGATATGTTCTTTCATAATACTGGTTATGACTTGAAATTACCAGATCTACATCATATTTTTCAAAGAGAGGATGATATGTATTTCTAAGTTCTTGTGCATCTTCCTTGTCATTCTTAGATGAGTATAAAGGTTTATGTTGATGTATAATTATCCAATCTATACCTGAATTTTTAGATATTTTCTCTAAATCACTTTTAATAAACTCATACTGTTGACTTCCTTTTGTAAAAGGATGTTCTGTAGATAAACTTATAAAATGAATATTTTTAAAGTCATGAGAATAATATGGATTTGTTAAATTGTGATTACTAGTAATTTGGTTATAGATTTTAGAAGAATCTCTATCATGATTACCTATTGCAATTTTCATTTTATCTTTTAACTTCTCTGACATTTGGATCCAACATTTAGCAGATTTCTCATCTTTAACATGATCTCCTGTCGTAATTATTACTTCAGGATTTATAGCAAGTATATTTTCAATAGTTTTTTCTGTTTCTTTATTACAGTACCAGTCACCTACAGCAATAAAGTGATTTTTTCCAAAAGCAAGAGTAGCATCTTGTTCTTTTGTATTATTATTATTATTATTATTATTAATTTTTTGGTCTTCTATACCTAATGCCTCTCTCTGTTCATCTAATGAAATAGAAAAACATATTACAACAATAAAAGTTGCTATTATAATAAAATGAAAATCTGAAGAAGATAAAAATTTGTTTGTTATTTTTTTGTTACCATTCATTTTGTATATCTATATAATAGATATAAAATTAAATAGAATTAAAAGTTCTGTAATTAGTTTATATAGTAAATTATAAACTATATTATAATATTGTATTCAAAATAAATATATTGTTCTATGGATATGTTTATTAAGTTTATAGTAGATGGTGTCTTAATTTAACTACTATTAATATTATGAAACAAAATTCTAGAAAAATATTCAGATTTAAATGAAATCTCTATCCAATAAAATTTAATTTATTACTACTATTGTTTGCGAAGAATTATTATGGTTACAGATATTTCTATGTTCATCTCTACATTGACTTTCAGCATATAGTGTAAATGTTCCACCTTCAGTTGCATTACTACCTAATAAAGTAACATTTGAGGTAAAATTACCATTTGAATCACTTCTAACTTGATCTTGAAATATTTCATTTCCGTTTGGATTTATTAATTTTAATAGAACCAAAACATTAGAAGCAGGTTTCTCATTATATTTGACCCAACCATTTACAGATATTGTTTCATTTATATTATATTTTGCGTCCTTATCTAGAGATAAAATTGGTTCAGAAATATGTGTAGCATAAACATTTGCAAATAAAAATAGCGATAAAAAAATAAAACCGATAGTAAATGAATTGATATAGATATTATTCTTTGATATCCTATTGTTGTTGTTCATAATCTAATTTTTATTAAATCGAATTTATATATTATAGTAGAAAAGTTATCGGAAAGAGAAATTTGGTTTATAAACTCGTATTCAACAATATAATATATAGATAAATTAATAACAACAAAAAAACAATTCATGGTTTCATGCTTCGAATTTTTGTCGCCGCGCTAATGAGTCTAATTTTATTTATGGTAATAAGTCATCTTTATTCAGATACTATGTTTGTGTATGCTAATTCAGAAAGAATCTTTGTGTATATTTCTAATGGTGGTGATGGAGATATTGCAGTTATGAAGTTAAACCCTCAAACGGGTGATTTGAAATTGGTGGAAAAGGTACCTGCTGGGTCAAATGTCATGCATATGGCTTTGAGTCCAGACCATCGGTTTCTTTATGCCTCTGTTCGTTCGGAGCCTTTTTCAGTAATTTCTTATTCGATTAATTCTGAGACTGGCAAGCTAACTCATCTTTCTAAAGAATCATTACCAGATAATATGGCATATATCTCAGTAGATCAAACCGGTAGCTTTCTTTTATCAGCATCATATACTGGTGCAAAAATTGCGGTAAATCCAATAGACCTCAATGGTTTAGTTCAATCAAAACCTATTCAAATAATTCCCACGGGCCCGAATCCACATTCAATTTTAGTTGACCCATCCAACCGATTTGTGTATGTACCTCATTTAGGAAATGATCAGATAAAACAATTTTTGTTTAATGAATCCACTGGAGCTCTTACACCAAATGATCCTGATGTTGTATATACTAAAGATGGTTCTGGACCACGACATTTTGTTTTTTCACCAAATAATAAGTTTGTTTATGTATCAAATGAACTGGATGGTACTGTTTATTCTTATGAGATGAATAACAAGACAGGAATTTTAACGGAAATCCAAAGAATTTCAGTATTCCCTTCTCCTACCATAACTCATGAACAATCATCTCCTGTAGCCACATATACTCCCCAAGATATGACAAATGAGAAAGCTACTACTATTAAAGTTGCAGATATTCACATAACACCTGATGGTAAATGGCTATATGTAAGTGAAAGAGC
>JAATVK010000033.1 GCA_014523485.1 Nitrososphaerales archaeon TH5894 | reverse complement strand
GGTTCATCTAACGCCTTTACTCCTTTATTAAAATACTTACCTGATACCAATAGATATAGATAGAAATAGAGTAGTTAATAAAGTAGATACATAGATTTTTTTTACTTTGCTTTCTAGATCTTTTCGAAATTAGCTCTCTATAGACAATAAACTTATAATTTAAAACTACTATAAAGTATTATGGGAGCAGTATTTAGGCCCAAAGATTTTGGAAGCAATTACAAAAAGCTTATTGATAATTCCATGAATGATCTAAGTCCTAATACCAAAGATGATGTCTATAAATTATTCAATAGATGGGAAGGTACAACATCAGAAGAAAAACTTTTGAAAATAATAGGCCCTGAAAGAATGGAAAAGTTATTGAAGGAGATTAGGAAAAATCCAGGTACGTTAAATGAGGATGAGAAAGAGGACGTGAAAAATATTTTCAAGGATTCTTTAACGTTTGATTAAGGAAATATTGTGATTTTATAATTGACCATAGATTAGAAAGAAATAAATTATTTTCTTAAAAGTTTTTTATATTTTTTCATTTCATTTTTTTAGCAATAAGGCTATAACATGAATGATTAAGTATGAGCAACAACAATATCATAAATTAGTTTTATATTAATATTAAAATTTATGAATAAATATTTTAAAAAGCGATAGCCTAATTGGATAAAGAATGACAAAACTATGGCTGACAGGAATAGGCTATGATGATATTATTTCTTGTATTTAATAATTAGAGGTAATTATTTTTAGTTATTTTATGATTGCAATTAGTGGATTACTATTGCTATTATGAAAAAATAATTATGCGATGAAATAAATATACTCTATTTAGTTTTCTTCAGAAGTAGGTTCAGATTGCTGAGGTTCTTCGGGTTCTGGTTGTGGGTCAGGTTCAGGATTGGGTAGGGGATCTGGATCCACAACTTCTAATCTGATTGGATCTAAAATCATCATCATTTACAAATCAACAACATACCTTATATAACTTTACAAATTATTAAGATAATTTATCATTTAATATCCTACCTCCTTCTTCAGTACTATACCGATCAATGATCAATATAGAAAGATGGCTATGCACCTGACAAATATTAATATTCTTTACATATTACTGTAACTTATAAGATACTAAATATATTATTTTAATATAGACAATTTATTTAATTACCATGACCTGTATGTAGAGAAAACCATGATAGGCTTTACATATATAGGACATGGCTTTCTTGACGAAAAGTTTCTTTGGTGTATTCGTAAGAGAAGTATTTACTGACCTAAGATATTTAAAAATCGGTAAACAGATAAATTCATTTTCTTTACTTTAGACAGCTTAACTTTTAACTTATCTTTGGTTGTACAACAAATAGTACAAACTATTAAAATATCAAATTTATATTAAATAGTTTAATATTATATTGATTTGAATAAGATTAAATAAAAATGATAATATTGTTATATTAGTATAAAATTGTCTTCTCCCAATTATGATGACCTTGTTAATAAAGAAAAAATAAAAAATTTAAAAATTCATCTCGACGAAGTTAACAAAATCGCTAATAAGAAAAATATTATTCATAAAAAAATCCAACTTTGGACAAATGATAAAGGTAATGAGTATGCTATATGTTTACTATTTGATGCAGATGTAAAAATAGATGAAGCACAATTTATCGCCTCAACTAATCCTAATGAGAAATATACACATCCCATTGCAGAAACAGATAATATTCAAACTTTGCAACATGGATGGAATTATACATTGAGAGAATTAATAGGAACTTATAAAGAAAATCGTTATCAAAAAGTCGTCGGAGAAGGTCTTCAATCCATCAAATTAATTCCTTTTTATAAATGCACATACTGTAATAAAGAACTTTCGAATGAAGAAGAAAAAAAGAGACACGAACTAGTATGGCATATCTAGATAAAATTTGTTAATTGTGCGGTGTTAGTATTATTTTCTTGAATATTATTAGAAATAATAGTGATTTATTTCAGAAGATGAATCTTTATATTCTCAAATCTTTATCTTTATTACAAAATAAATTTATACCTGTTTTTGAATTATGTTTAAAATTTGTTGAATTGATAAGAAATATGCGAATTCATATAATATTTAATATATTTGATAAAAAAAACAAGTTATAAAATATTTAGGAGTTTTAAGTGTTCACGTGAATCTTATAAATTTTTATTATACACATTACAAATACACATATTTAATCTGTTTGATTTTCTACATAAATAATTGTCTCTAAAATGTGTATTTCCACTATCACTTACATAAATATTACGTTTTGCTCAATCATTATATTATGAGGTATTAGAAATTCATCATCTTTATACCAAAGCAACCTCCACATTGTTATTAAGTTGTCATTAATGTTAAATTTTTCAACTTTAGAATTGTCACTACCATCAGTTACATAAACATAATCGTTAGCCTATTATACGTCATGAATATAAACGAATTGTCCTACTTTCAATCCATACGACTACCATTTTGTTCTAAAATTTCCAGTATTGTAAATTTTTTGGATTACATGACTTGATCTCTTACATAAACATCAAATGAGTAGTTTTTTCAGTAGAGGGAATAAATCCTAGATTTATTTAGGTTTGCTATTATTATTAAAAATACAGCTAAGAAAAAATGTCTTCCATATTTGTAAACACCTTCTATTTAAAAGTCTAGTATACTAGATTGATTAAAAAAGCCATTTTCAAAAATTGGAGGATATTAAGATGAAAACGGTAATTATATTGAATCTGTTATAGTTCCTCCAATAAGTAAAAGTTTTTGATGCACTTATGGTCATTCATGGATATAAACTTGATATGATTAATTTATTTTTCCAGAGAAAGTAAAAGGAAGAAATTTGGCAATTTCACTTTTACTTTTCCGGACTTGACATTTGGAGTGAGTGGTAAATTACACTATAGTAAATCTGAGTTATAAGTAATTATAATAGCTATTCTATTGATCTATAGGTAAATCATAGAATAAGTTTTATTTTAGTATTAAGTTTACTTTTTTTAATCTATTAGTAATATCTGTATTATCCTCCTTATCTTTTATAGATATAATTTTGTAAAAAATTTTACTACCTCATGTTTAGCTTTTTATTATTAGAAACTTAATTTAAAATTATTTTTACTTTTATTTCTTGTTGTTAAAGTGAATACAAATATTGTAGCTGTACCATCTGACAACTTTTCAGTTCATATCCTTCCATCTATCTGATTCCATATCGATTTTTTAGTTAAATAATTATATGTAATAATCGAGGCAATTTCATTAATAAGTTAATTATTAATTTATTAAAAAATTAGAATTTATATTACTAGAGGCTTTTTTTGTTTCTTTATATATTATCTCTCCTACATAGGTATCTATTCCTAATATTTCTGCAATATGGGAGGGTTCATTCTCTAATATGCTTTCAACAGTAAAACCAGCATCATGTAAAATCTCAATTAATCCTTTTGAAATCTCTATAAGTTCTAATCTTTCGTCTCTTTTATTTGCTCTATCTTCTATATTTATTGATGATGATGATGAAGATTCAGATAAGGGCGAATTAGAATTTTTTCTGATTATTATAGGTTTATTATCATATTTTATTGAATTATTATTATCTCCCATCATAATCTATATTATATAGACAACATAATTATAATCACTTATAGTGGATTTAGGTTGGAATAAAAAAAGAAAAGGTTCATGGAGGATCATAGGTATTACATGTCCACTTGTCTAGTTTTTCTGTCCAAAGAACTCCAAACAGTACTCAAATATTAGACAAAATTATTAAAATAAGTTAAGACATATTTTCATTTGTTCTCTTCTTTTTCTCTTTATAATCATAATAAAAACTAAAAAAAATTAGTTGTACATATTGAGGTACCAATCCTTTTCATAAATTCAAAGAATTGTACTAATAAATTCCCAAGAAACACAAATAGAAACTAATGTTTAAGATGATTCATAATAGTTAAAAGTGCTGCATTTTTTGCTGCTATCTCTGCATTTTGTTTATTGGTATTATCACTTCCAATTATAATCACATCATTATCATTGGGTCTTAAATTTGTCATTAAAACTTTTTGTATCTTTGATTCTTCTTCTAATGCATTAAAATTAGTTTTAGGTACTAAAAATTTTCCATCTATAAATATTAAGGTTGTAGCACCTATAGCACCTGATTTAATAGCTATATCTCTTTGTTCAATCCCAGAGCGTATTGAATTGGCAATATTTTTTACTAGAACTGCATAATTGAATTTACCAACTGTTATAGAGCTTTTTGGAATAATTGTTTCCATTGGAATATGCTGTAAAATTTGTGAAACTATTTTTTCTCCTTTTTCTGATAAAATAGTACCTGCATTACTTGTTTTTATCATATCGGTAGTCTTCAAATGCTTTACTAATGTTTTAATTGATCCTTCTCCTAATGAAAGTTCTTTTCTAAGTAAATCTCTACTAATATGCCCATTAAGTTTTGCAAGTTGTAAAGCTTTAAAAATATGTCCTATACTAAATGAGAGTTGTCTTGCTGGAGAATATTGATTGGAAACTTTTTCTAAAAGTCTGACATATGTGTGCATTTGTTCTTTCTTATATTCATAATTCGTTATTGTTGTATGTAAATGTATTCTTATTTAATGGAGGTGTTGGATATTTTAGACAACTATTTATATATTGGTGATTTCATAAAGTTCAATAATAATGTCTTTTAGAAATCAAATACAAATATCAGAGACTAAAGTTCCTAAAGCTGCAATAGGATTATTAATTTTTGTTTTATGCTTTGGTTTATTTATTGTAGGATATGATCAAGGTCAGCTTTTTAGTCTTGTGCAAGGAGAACAAGCCTACAGTGATCTATGGGTTCACGAATTCGCTCATGATATGAGACATGCAGCAGGATTTCCATGTCATTAATATTATCATCTTGTGATGATTATTTTGGATAGTTTATCTTTTCTTGTTGTTGCCGTTATTTCTGGAGCTATTTCTGGAACTATTTTTGGACTTGTCAATCTTGCATTAGTAGAACCTTATTTAGATAGAGCAATAGGAATAGAAGTACAAAATGCCGTTAGTGCAGGCGAAGAAGTAAATCCAATAGAACATGTTAATTATCGATTCTGGCAAAAAGGAGGAGAAGTCGTAGCTGGTACTATATTAGGGATGTCATTTGGAGCTTTATTGGGAATAGTATTTGTTTTTGGTAGAAAACTTATTCATGGTTCAAACATAAAAAAAGCTCTTGTATTGTCTGGAGTAATATGGTTAGTTATTTTTATGATTCCAGCACTCAAGTATCCCGCAAATCCTCCGACAGTAGGAGATCCAGATACAATAAACTACAGACAGTATTTGTTTATTTCATTTATATTAATCTCTGGTTTCACTGCATTAGGATTATCCATTATTTATCATAAAATAAATCGAAAATCATCGTTTAAACTACTTGCAGTCTCAGTTATATATACTGGAATAATAGTTGGAGCATTTATTGCAATTCCCCCAAATCCTGATAAGATAACAGCTCCAATGGACTTGGTAAATGGATTTAGAATAATGAGTATGCTAACAATGACCATCTTCTGGGTTGTTTTGGGAATAACATTTGGGTTGATATGGGACAAACTGAAACCACATGAACCAACTCAATTTAAAACTATCTAAGTTTTTTCTTTACTTTTTATTTAAAAATTACTATAAATTTTATATTTTATCTTAGCGTTAAAATACATCTACTAACAGACAAGAATTTTTAACAACAAATTAAAAATCATAATATTTGCTATTGGTCACAGGAGATCGATAAAGAAGGTTATGACATCTTCCAATAAAATATTTGAGTTTATTAATAATATTAGCGTAGGCTAACATTTATTATCTACACTAACAATTATTATTCATATGTCAAGATCAAAAATAATATTTATTTCTATTCTTTTAAGCGGTAGTTTAACTGCAGCTTTTGCTATTTCTTTTCTTAGTGGGGTTTCAGTTATTGCACAGAATAATAATGCCTTTCCCAAAGAGGGAGAAAAAACAACAACAAGAGAGACTATAGTTACTGGAGGACATGGTAATGGATACAATACAATTAGAACTACAGGTGATGTTTTAGATTCAATCAATGCAGATGAAAGAACTGATCTGACTATAGATCCAATGAAATATTTAAGAGAGTTCAACTATGGCAGAGTATCCACAACAGAAAACGGAACAACTTTAAGAGAATTCACTATAATAGCTCAAGACAAAAATCTTGAAGTATCACCAGGTGTCTTTATGGATGCATGGACATTTAATGGAACAATTCCAGGTCCAACAATTAGAGCAACCGAAGGCGATCTAGTTAAAATCAAGTTCATAAATAATGGATCAAAACCTCATACTATGCATTTCCACGGAATTCATCAATCTCATATGGATGGAGTATTTGAAATTATTGCTCCAGGTGGAAGCTTCACTTATGAGTTTACAGCTGAACCATTTGGTCTCTTTCTTTACCACTGTCATATGCAGCCTTTAGAGGAGCACATATCGAAGGGTCTTTATGGTGTTTATATTGTTGATCCAAAATCACCAAGGCCCCCAGCAGATGAAATGGTTATGATGATGAATGGATACGATAACGACTTTGATACTGAAAATAATTTTTACACGGTAAATGGAATTCCAAATTATTACATGCACCATCCTATCCAAATTGAAAAGGACAAATTGATACGAGTATATTTGGTTAATATATTAGAATTTGATCAAATAAACAATTTTCATTTGCATGCAAATTTATTTCAGTTATATAGGACTGGAACCAGCTTAACTCCTAATGAATATACAGATATGGTAACATTTAGTCAGGGTGAAAGAGCGATACTAGAATTCTCCTACAAATATCCAGGCCCCTATATGTTCCATGCTCACAAGACAGAATTTGCAGAGAAAGGATGGACAGGTTTGTTTTTGGTGAAAGAAGACCAATCGGAGCCAGATGTAACGGCATTCACTAAAGGTGAAAAAGCTGTCTATCCACCTGAGATAAGTAACAATACTTTTACCACCCAAACTAAACCAAAAGATTCTCAATCTACAGTTGTAAGTTATGGAGAAGCTTCACAAGGAGGGAGCTAATAGAAATGGATTCTGATGTGAATAAACTCGCTAGAAATAACAGGAAGACGAGTAAAAAAAAAATGATAGTTATTGCATTAATTCCATTATTAGTACTATCTGGAATGCTGGTATTTTTACTTGGTCCAGGTATGTCCATATTAAACATAGGAATACCTTTACCTGAAATAACAATAGAAAAGATAGAATTCCAAAATGACAAAATCGTAGCATTTATCCGTAATACTGGTCCAGAAGGAGTAGAAATTGCACAAGCCGACATTAATGATCGAATGATTCCAGCTGCAATAGAACCAAGTAAAACATTGTCAAGACTGGCAGAAGCAAAGGTTATAGTCCCTTTTTCTTGGATTGCAGGAGTTCCATATGAAGTTGGAGTAACTATTTCTGATGGTACGCGGTTTAGTAAGAGTGTAGATGCTGCTGCATTAGCACCAACTCCAAATGTTGAACAAGCATCATACTTTGCAATTATTGGTATTTATGTAGGAGTTATACCTGTACTGATAGGTCTTCTCTGGTTTCCCTTTATAAAAAGACTTAGCATGAACAAGTACAAATTTTTCCTTAGTCTTACTGCGGGATTGCTTGTATTCTTGGGAATAGATGCACTAGTAGAAAGCAATGAAATTGTAGAAAAAAATATTGCAGGAGCTTTTAATGGTCAAGTGTTGATTGCTATGATAACAATCATTACGTTCTTGGTATTACTATATGCATCTGAAAAGCTGGTGGAACGAGCCAAAATGAAAGCCGATTTCAATACCTCTAAATCTAACCTGCCAACATATTCTTCTTCCTCTTCTACAACAAAGATCCCTCAAAAACAACAACACCACCAGCAGCTACAACAACAGTTAGCAAAACCTTTCGCTATAGCCATGATGATTGCAATAGGAATTGGATTACATAACTTTGGGGAAGGTCTGGCAATCGGTGCTGCCGTTCTATTAGGAGAAGTAGCCCTCAGTACTTTTTTAATAGTAGGATTTACATTGCACAACACTACTGAAGGATTGGCAATAGTGGCACCAATGGCCAAAAGTGGTGGGAAAGTCACAATACGAAAGCTAGTAGTAATGGGTTTGATAGCTGGTGTTCCAACAATAATAGGAGCATGGATTGGAGGATTTCTCTATTCCCCTATTGCTGCAATAATATTCTTGTCGATAGGTGCTGGTGCAATATTTCAAGTAGTATTTTCCATTACGTCTTGGATGTCATCGAATTCTAAAGAACCAAGAAAGTCTATGTTAAATACACCTATGATCGCAGGATTTACAGTAGGCATGGCAATAATGTATGCAACATCATTGCTGATACCATCTTAACTAATGGTTAGTAACTAAAATATACATATGGTGATAAATAAAATTGCTAAGAAAGTTGAAAGTTGACTCTGATGCAGGTATCAATCGTCTTGAATCCATTCGTGATGCTCATACAGGAAAGAAGGAAAACGAAGATCGTACAGATAGAATGGAAGATTATCTTGAAGTCATTTATGAATTGGTACAGCAAAAAGGATATGCTACAACCATAGATATTTCCCAATATCTTAATGTAAGTTCTCCAAGTGTAACTAAAATGGTAAAGCGATTGGATGAGACTGGCTATCTCAAATATGAAAAATATAGGGGAATTTGTCTAACCCAACAGGGGATTGATGTGGCCATGAATATTCATCAAAGACATAGCTTGTTGGCTGAATTTTTAAAAATAATTGGAGTAGACGAAGATATTGCAAACAAGGACGCTGAGGGTATAGAACACCATCTGCATCCGCAAACTTTGAAAAAGTTGGAAGAATTTGTAAAGATTGTAAAAAATAATCATGAACTCTAAATATTGCATTCTTTCCTAATATTATCAATTTAAGTGTTTGATATAGTCATTTAATATACTTTAAGATTCTTCAATATGGTATTTTAATAGTTTGTCAAAAAGAAGGACCTATGTTTAAAGTTACAATAGGTTGGTTATTTAAAGTACTTATTATTTAAACAAATCAAAAATAACTTGCAATATCCTCTAAATACCTCTTCACCAGAAACATTATCAGAAATTAATTAGAGATTATACTGTTATGTTAAGGTCGTAAGAAATGAAAATTCCTCACCTAAATATATTGGAAGCATCCATATTTATGTATATATATTTGAGATACATTAAAAGATCAAATTGGTAATCAATTGTCCCTTCCTCAAACGAAAGATCTTTTTTCAGAGGCGGTTAAAAAAACATGTGATAAAAGTTATAAATGTCTAGAAAAGTTTTGCAATTACAAATTTTGTTATGGCTCCCTATTATCGATCGATCTGAGGAATTTCGACTAACTATACCTTTATTCCCTTACATATTTAAAAACTATATTCCGTAACCTATCTTATGAATAAATTAAAAATGTTGGGCGATAAAGATGCGTCTGCAAACATCGCAGTCAAAAATTTGGAAATCGCCAAAAAGTTCTATGAGGATACTCTAGGACTGAGCCAAGTTGGTGCTGAAGGGGAGGAATTAATAGTCTTCAAGAGCGGAAATACCATAATTTATGTCTATCAGTCTCAGAACGCCGGTACCAACCAGGCAACAGCGGTAACTTGGATTGTAGGCGAGGAGATGGAAGACGTCGTTCAAGAGCTCAAGAACAAGGGCGTTAATTTCGAGCACTATGATATGCCGGATATGGTTCGAGAAGGCGAGATTCACGTTTTTGGTGACATGAAGGTGGCTTGGTTCAAGGACCCTGATGGCAACATCCTCAATATCTGTAGTCGATAGGTAGAATTACGTCTGAGCATACGGATCTCAAGACCTGGTGCTGAGTAGAGGTAGAGGTGCACTGTCTAATGATGTGATTATCAGATTCTTCAGAATTCAATTAGTACATCGTTTTGTTTTTTTCTAAAATCTTGTAATGAATGGTTTTATTAAATAAAAAGATGTGTTGCAATGGGATCGTGGTATATTATGTAAAAGGTGGTAAAGAAGATCCATTAGTCTTACGACATTGTTCGTCACAATAGTTGTATATTTTTATTAAATGATTTTCTAATCTCTGGTGTTCTCATCTGAAGAAAAAGATATCCTAACCTTCATAAAATCACTAACGCTTTCATTCGTAAAGGATAAGCCTTCTTTTTCAAGCAACCCTCTCTTTTTGGCAGTTCCATATGCGTATCCGCCTAATTTGCCATCTGACATGACTACCCTGTGACAAGGCACTTTAATTGGATTTGGATTCCGACTGAGTATTCTACCTATTATCCTTGAGGCTGAAGGATTACCAAGAGCTTTTGCAAGATCCCCATAAGTGGTAACCTTTCCTGCAGGTATTTTCCGTAGCAGTTCATAAACGTCTTCATTTTTTATGGTCTTCCGAATAACAAGTCTTTTATCCATGTTATATGATAGCATGATTGCATTATATATACTTTAAATTCTATTGCTATCTTGATATCAACATCTATAAATATGTGTACAAGTATAATATAATAATGTCTCATACTCTTATCGTTAGGGGATTTAATGATCAAGTTCATGAAAAATTGGGAGAAATAGCTAATCAAAGAGGAGTCTCGATAAATTCAATAGTAAAAGATGCTGTAGATATGTGGTTAAAAAAAAAGAATCAGAAGTTCCTCGGAAACACCATCTAGTAATTTATTCTGATGATGATTCTCT
>JAATVK010000231.1 GCA_014523485.1 Nitrososphaerales archaeon TH5894 | reverse complement strand
GGTAACAAAAAGAGTTAGACTTGGTACAGCAATAATAAGTATACATTCTAGAACCCCTGCTACAGTGGCGATGGGAATATCAACATTAGATATATTATCCAATAATAGATCAGTTTTGGGCTTAGGAGTAAGCACTCCTGCGTTGGTGGAAAATTGGCATGGGAAAAAATTTGATAATCCATTGGAAAAATTAAGCGAATACATCCAATGTGTTAAATTGATTATGAAAGGATCGAAGGTAATTTTTAATGGAAAATATTATAAGATTAATGACTTTAAAATATTGTTCAAACCACCTAGAGATGATCCTCCAGTATATACTGCTGCAATTAATAAAAGAATGTTAGATCTTTCGTGTGAATTAGCTAACGGTGTTTTGCTTTATTTAAGACCTAAACACGAATTACCAAAAGTTGTCAAATATATAAAAAACAAATTGCAAAGCAAAAATAATAAAAAATTTGAGGTTTGTTGTGCCTTTATCACCGCAGTATCCGATCAGAATCCCGATGCGGCTAGATTAAGAGCAGCAAAGACTCTAGCCTTTTATGTGGCAATAGGGGAATATTATAATAGATTTTTACGGGAAAATGGTTTTGAAATAGAAGTAGAGAATATAACTGAAGAATACCAAAAAAATGGTCTTTTACATGTTCATAAATTTATTTCAGATAAGATGCTAACTTCTTTAACAATATCAGGTACTAAAGAGGAATGCATCAAGTCTTTAAGAGAATTTACTAAAAGTGGGATATCTTTACCAATACTCCAAATAAATCCAGTTGGAAATAATCCAGAAAATTCAATTAGGGAATTAATCTCTACATTTTAGTTGAGAAAAGTTTCTGTTGTTGGAGGCGTCACAAGTGAATTTAGGAAAGAAACAGATAGAGATATCACGCATATTGCCTTAGAGTCAACAATAAAGCTATTGAAAGATACTGGATTTCCAAGGAACTTGATTGACGCTGTAATAGTATCTTCTTGTTCCTCAGATCAATATTTATCTAGTGTAATTTCAGAGATGATAGGAATAAGACCAAAGATTTCCCACAGAATTGATAATTTATGTAATTCTGGTACTAATGCAATAATTTCTGCATATTCTTATATATCATCAGGATTGTGTGATTGTGCATTAATTATTGGCGTTGAAAAATCTAATACATCAGGAAAAATTCTTTCAAACGATTTCTCCAGGGGACAATACAATCTACCTATTTTTTGGGGTGCAATATTTAAGAAAATTCATATGAAAAGATATGGATCAACAGAAGAGCAAATCTGTCAAATTCCAGTTAATAATTACCTTAAAGCAAAGAACAACAAAAATGCGTTTAATCGGTCTAAATCTGTAAATCTTGAACAGGTTTTAAATTCGCGAGTACTTGTTGAACCTCTTAAATTATTGGAGTGCTGTTCTATTTGTGAAGGTAGTTCTTCAATTTTGCTTATAGCAGATGAAAAATTTTCATTTTTTAAATCGAAAATATCATCAAACAAACGAAATTGCGAACTAATTCCAGTTGTGATCAAAGGAATTGGTCAACAAACCAATTGTGCAAGTTTTAGTAATGCAATAACAGATATTTTTGCCCAAAGTTCAGCCAGAATGGCAGCACAACAAGCATATAAAATGGCTGGGATTTCCCCTAAAGACGTGGATATCGCAGAAATTCATGACGCTTTCTCTATTTTGGAAATACTTGGATATGAAGATCTTGGTTTTGTCAAGAAAGGAGAGGGAGGGACATTTGTTTATCAAAACAAAATTTCTATCAACTCGAGGGGAGGAATAATTGGATGTGGTCATCCAATAGGAGTCACAGGAATTGCACAAACTGTAGAAATCTTCGAACAACTATCAGGGAAAAACATTCATAATTTAAAATTAAACAGATCTCCTCATGTGGGTTTAGTCCATAACTTAGCCGCCGCCGGTACTTCTGGCACAGTCCTCATTATGGAGGGTTAGATTTTGAGCATATTCTACCAATTTCCTTAAACCTAAACGAACTAAACATGCATACAAAAAAAAATAATCTTCAAAAGTTTACTGGATATATAGAGAAGGGAAGGTTTGTGCTTCCTTATTGTAAAACCTGTCGAAAGACTATTTGGCCTCCTACGAACAATTGTAGAATATGTCTGAATAATCTTACATTAAAAAACTATAAAAATAAACAAGGAAAAATACTAGAATATTTTCTTGATAAATTTAATAATAATCTTGCAAATAACATAATGGTATTAGTAGAATTAGATGAAATAATACTTATTGGATCTCTCCATCAAGACAATATAAATTCAAGAAATATCCAAGGAAAAAAAGTAAGAATAAAAAAATGTGGATTTATTGATAAAAAAATATTTTATCAATTCGAGATTGTGAATAATTAATATATCTATTTGATTATTTATTTTTATTGAGCTACGATCGTTTTGTAGATGAAAGACTATTGACTAGTAGAGATGCTTTAAATAAATATCAAATGAAAATAAAGTTACAAGACATAGATGAGAATGCCCGTGATTATTCTCAAAGATTTGGCAATAGGGTTTTAGTAAGAAAAATAATCTTAATGACAAAACATAACAGCACTCAAGAGATTGAAGAAATTGAACTTGATATTGAAAATTTGGAAAAAAGAATAAAAAGAGAACGCCTATTTTCCTCGTCAAACCGATGGGTAGCCCAAAATGAAATTAAAAATGGGTATATTGTTGCAACACGGCACCTGGACCTTTTGGCAGATGCAATAGCACTAGATGTAATAGTTTTTGATTAAAGAAATTTGATTTTTAAATAAGAAAAGAAAGATAAATGTAATTTTTTTCGTTGCGATTTAAAAACTAACAGATGCAATTTATTGTTTTTTTGTTTTATATTATCTCAAACATCATATTGTGTATCAAAAATAAAATTTAATTACTAAAATACACGACCAAAGAAAAATTTATTTGGTCCTTAATTTTTTCTTGTCCATTAGAATTTTAGCTATTCCCAATCCAATTAATATTCCACCAGTTAGCATTGTTGAACCGATTGTTCGAATAGTATTTTGATCCATTTCAAAATTAGCCATAGCCATTACAATAACTAATCCCAAAATAATCAATCCTCCATTTATAAATAGTAGTATGGGTATTGTGTTGTTCGGTTCTTTTCGACCAAGTGCAAAACCTATTATAGATAAGGCAACCGCTCCACCTCCAAAAATACTTCCTCGTATAGCTTCATTTAGGGGAAGAAAACCTTGTGCCTCTCCTGTAACTGCACCTGTTTCAGATTGTGTTGCAACCATTACATCTATACCGTAGATTATCAGCAAGCCAAGAGAAATTAATAAAAGAATAATAGCAATCTTTGCCATAATTTTTTTACATTAAGATATTTAATAAACCTATCAATCATTATAATATGGGTATGAAAAATGAGTTGTATTCTGTCTTAAATGATTTTGGAAAGGAAAATATTCAAATAGAATTTCAAAATAATATAAATTCATCAATTCCTAAAATAAAGGAAATACTTTCTAAAACAATAGCAACAATTTTTGAAAAAAAAGAAAACATTGATTCTGATTACAATAATTTTGAAAAACCAATATCTATCTTATGTGAAGCTTTTTTACATTATCTATTGACAACAACTTCCCTTCCTTCACAGAGGAAAGTAATGCTAAAAGAGTTGGAAATTGATTTGATAATTCCTGATATAAAAACTCTATTTAAAGATCCAAAGAAAACTTTAATAATAAAATTTGATAAAGATTCATCCACTATCGAATATATAAAGAAGATAGATAATATTCAAAAGAATAAAGAAAATATTTGGATAGTTTCATCTTCTCCTCTTGACATTAATTATAGAAATTATGTTATATATAAAAATAAAGAAGAGTGTCAAACTTTCTTTGATAATAATAAAAGTATTGATAAAAATTATAATAATTGTGTTATTGATGGTAAAAATCAAATAAACAAGAAAAAGCATAATAATATGCCGACCATCAATCCAAATGTTATCCCTTTTTTTAGTATAATAGTTGATATTAATAAATTTTTAAAAGATACAAAATATAGAGGTTTCAAATTTGTAACTTAATAATAGCTATATAATAATATTCACTTAATTTCTTGATCTCTTTTTTTAATTTCTTTAAATAAATTTCGATAATGACGTTAAACAAAACAATAAAAGAACTTTATATTTTTATAAAATACTCTAATTGATGATATAAAAATATCTGACAAATTTGCATTTTTTATCATGAATAAGTAATTAAGATTGGAATAATAAATAAAATTTATGAAAAGTAAAGGAATCTTTCTTATAGGAATTGATACTGGTATAGGAAAAACCACTATTGCAGCAGGTTTAGGCAATTTGCTTTTTCGAAAAGGAATTAAAGTAGGAGTAATGAAACCCTTTGCAACAGGAAGTAAACAATATTCTAAAGATTTTAGATCTCTTGATACTAAAATATTAAAAGCTGCAAGTGGTAATAAAGATAATGATGACATAATCAATCCTTTTTTTTACTCAATACCTACGGCGCCTTACCTTGCCAAAAGGATATTAAAATTAAATGAGAATATAGATATTAAAAAAATTTTAAATAAATATAAAGAAATTGAAAATAGACATGAATTCACAATAGTGGAAGGAATAGGAGGATTAATGGTTCCATTGAGCAAAGATTTTTGTGTTGCCGATTTAGCAGCTCTAATAAATCTACCAATAATATTGATAATGTCAAATAGAATAGGATCTATAAATCATATTATAATGACATATCGCTTAGCTATATTATCTAAGCTAACAATCAAGGGAATAATAATCAATAGCAGATGTAACTTCTCAAAGCGTTCTTTCAAATTAATAAATAACAATCTCAAATGCATTGTTGAAGAAATGACAGGAGCAAAAGTTTTAGCAACTATACCATACCTAAAAAAACCATTTTTCAAAAAAATAGCTAATATCTTGGAAAAATATGAGATTATAAAGAATTTATAATTTGTCTAGTACAAATTGAATGAGATTACTATTATATTCTTATTTTAAGTGAGATTTTTTGTTTTCTCATAACGGTCAATTTTAGTATTAAGATTTAGTGAATAACAAATAAATATTTTAAATTTTCGGTTTTGGCATCAAACTAATTAGGGTAAAACTTTATTATTAGTAACCGATTTGATAATATTGGCTTCTGGCAATAGTATATTGATCTATAAAATTATTCACAAAAATCTTGAAACTAAAAAAGATAATTAATAATATTCTTAAATTCATTATATAAATTAGGGACTAGAATATTGAATTTATTGAGTTCCAAAATAATTATTCAAAAAATAGTACATTCAAATGGTTAAATTAAGTTTTCAATTTTTTTCCCATATTATTACAGTTGAGTTATTTTTTTTTGAAAAATTTAAATAATTACTAAATCTTATTCAAAGACGTGAAGCTTAACAACTCAACAACAGCCTTCTTCATAATTTATCTTTCTTTAAGTATCATTATAATAAATGTAGGAAATGCAAAATCTCAGAATTCTCCAGAAGATCCAGAACGATCTGATGTATATCTGAAACTAGCTAATTTGATTAATAACACAAGTGATGACGTCGTCCAATCTATGAGCGCAATCGAATCTGGAGATATTACGATTGCTTTAAATATTCTAAATAATGTAACTCTAAACCTCGAAGAACTTTCTAACGGATTAGAGGTGTTGGTAAATGAGCCTGTTGGTAAATGAGCCAATAACTGGTAGAGATTAGATCTATATGTTAGAGATTTTTATTTACTGAAATGATAAAAGTTAAAATTGAAAATTCGCCTTTTATTAATACATCTGCTATATTCATTCTCCTCTTTTCTATTACATAAATTTTATTTTATTTTCTCTACCCATTATACATATTCCTATACCATCTTTTCTCGTTATATAATAGAATGGTAAGAACGTTTACTCGATAGTTTTCCTTGTCTTTTTAGTAACCTATGATAAATCTCAATCACAATTTAGTACTTGTTAATGATATTAACGTCACTATACTGGATTTTGCTAAAACTCAATTTTTCGATTAGTTTTCTATCTTTTTAATACCTGCTTTGTCTAGGATTCCTGCTTTCTATGCTAGGATCATGTATTTTAACTATGATTTACCAATTTCAATTTATAAGGTTGATTTGTTTAAATTTCTAATTATAATATGGGATTATAGGATACCGCTTATATGCTAAAACAGGAAACCATAAATGAGGGATCATAGATATATGGGAATATGGTAAAAATTACTTTCGAACTGGAAGATACTTTAAATGAAAAATTTAGAAAGGTAATAGTAACAAAAAAAGGATTATACCGTGGAGCCATCCAAGAGTCAATAATTGAAGCAATAAGTGATTGGATGAAGAAGAAGAAAGAAAATAAGAAAAAAAACCAGCAAAAAAGGATGAAATTTAATACAATAGTAAACACTTGATCAGTTAAATGTTTCAGAACTCGAATTTAGAAACTTTATTATTTTAGTAATAAATTTTATTAAATATCTAAACTAATATTTTAAAAAGAAATGGATAAAAAAGAATATTACAGGAAAATTCCCAAGATCAATAATACAAGTATTACTAAATCATTATCTTTCCTTGATAAGAAGTACGTTTGGCATCCTTATACCCAAATGCAAAATTGGAATAAGCAAGATAATGCAATAATAACACATGGGGAGGGGTTTTATCTAGTCAGTGAAAATGGAAAGAAGTATCTTGATGGAATTGCGAACATGTGGTGCAGTGTATGGGGGTATAGTTCCAATCCTGTTATTGAAGCGATCAGAAGACAGTTTCAGGAACTACCTCATTCTACTCTATTTGGTTTAGGAAATAAACCTTCAATATTACTCGCAACTAAACTTTTAAAATTGGCCAAAGGAATGAACAAAATTTTTTATTCAGATAATGGGTCAACAGCTATGGAAGTAGCATTGAAGATTGCTGTTCAGTATTGGAAAAATAAACAATTTCCAAAAAAAAACAGATTGCTTTCTCTAGAGAATGGTTATCATGGAGATACTATTGCAACGATGTCGATAGGTTACGTTGATCGCTATTTCAATCCTTATAAATCATTACTAATTAGAACATATAGAGCTCCTGCTCCATCATCATTTGAAAACGATTTATATAATGTTCTTACAGATTCGGAGATTGTTGATATATGTTTAGAAAAAACAGAAAACATACTCCAAAAAAATTCAAAACATATAGCTGGACTTGTAATGGAGAGTGGGGCACAAATTGCAGGAGGTGTATCGATCTATCCTAAGAACTATCAAAAAAGAATCTCTGAACTCTGCAAAAAATATGATGTCCTACTCATTCTAGATGAAATTGCTACCGGATTTGGAAGATTAGGAAACATGATAGAATATCTCTCACAATCATCTAAACCAGATATTGTCTGTTATGGAAAGGCATTGAATGGAGGATATTTTCCTATTGCAGTAACGTTGACCACGGATGAAATTTATAACAAATTCTTAGGTGAATATGATGAAAATAAACAATTATTCCATGGACATACGTTTACTGGCCATCCTGCTGGATGTGCAGCTTGCATTGTCAATTTGGAAATGTATGAAAAAAGAAATCTTATCCAACAAATCAGAGACAACAGTAAGCATATTAAAAAACGATTGAAAGTACTAGAAGATTATAAATCTGTCCATAAAATTAGACATAAAGGTCTTTTAGTAGGGGTCGAATTAGCACGTGAATATAAAATGTCACCAGTAAAGAGAAAAAAACAATCACTATCTTTTATTGATGGAGTTGATCTTAGTAACTATATAATGAAAGAATCACTCAAAAGAGGAGTTTTACTTCGATCTCTTGGAAATATTGTTACATTGATTCCTCCACTTGCTATGCCAAGAAACCAATTAGATATTTTGATTGATACTATATTTGATATAATAAAAGCTATTGACGAAAAATAGTTTTCGAATCATTGTAATGTATGTTCAATCTCCTTAATTCTTTGTAAAGAGTAGCCTTTGATATCCTTAATTCTCTGGCAATCCTTGCTTTTGAAATATTTTCAGCTAGTAAAGTAATTAGGTTGTTTTTGTCAATAACCTTCTCAGGTCTTCCGATTTCCTTGCCAGCAATTCTAGCTCTATTCATCCCATCTTTTGTACGTTGAACAAGCATCTCTCTTTCTCTTTCTGCAACCCACGTTAAGATACTTATCATCAATTTTCTGATGCTTGGGTCTGTAGTCTGTAAAAAAGACTCTCTAGGGGAACATGATATCAGTGGACTATGTTCTTCGATCACCTTTATTGCATCAAGTGTATCCCAAAAAGTCCTTCCTACCCTTGACAGCTCGTAGACTAATACAGCTTCCACTTTAGATAACCTTACAAATTCCATTAAATCTTGAAACCCTTTTCTACAAGTGGCAGGTATTTTTCCACTTACCGCAGGATCTTCAAAGAAATACAATATCTGATAATCATGATCCCTAGCCCATTTGGTAATTGCAATCTTTTGAGTCTGTACTGTCTGTTCTTCAGTACTAACCCTAAGATATGCTATAGCGTACTTTTGCATATTCAAAAATAATATTTAAAAATAATATCTATATTGTAATGTCAAAAAAACAAGACCAAATAGGATAAAAAAGGTATTAATATTTAAACTAATTTAGTCAGGATTTAAACAGATTTTAAAGGTAAGAAAAAGGTACTATTTTCTATACAGATCAGAAAAGGGTCCATTTTTGAACGATATTATATCATTATTTGAACAACGAAAATCGTTGTTCTCCTCCGTAAGTGCAATTTGTTTGAGTTATTTTAGGGGAATAGATAATTTAGCATTTTATGCAGATTGAGTTACTCTTAAAAAGAATAACTCTTTATAAAAAGTTATTAATGTTTCTAAACTCGAGTTTAGAAAGATCTCATTAAAAATAACGATTAAGTATAGGTTTGGAAACAAATAGTATATGAATAGTGGCTCCTCAAGGAGTAATAACAACTCTAATTACACTGCCGATTCTTTTATAAATACGCTAATCGATCGCGTTTTCAATAATCAACAGATTTCATTTAAAGAAGCTTCCACTTTATTCTCAACAGCAGATATTTCTGCTTTAGCGGAAGGTGCCAATACGATAACCAGGAAATTTAATGGTGAGGTAGTAGATATTGAATCATTAATCAATGCAAAATCAGGTAGGTGCCCTGAAGACTGTTCCTTTTGTGCCCAATCATCTTTTTATAATACTGGAATATCGAAATATCCACTTCTTTCTACTGAAAAATTAATGGAGCACGCAAGAAAGGCTAAAAAAGAAGGGTCAACAAGCTTTTGCTTAGTTTGCGCTTATAGATCTCCTCCTGAAAAAGATTTTGAACAAATTTGTGAATCCATTATAAAAATTAAAAATAGTGTAGATATTGATGTAAACGTTTCTTTGGGATTTATGACGCTAGAACGAGCAAAGAAGTTAAAAAGTTTGGGGGTAAAAAGATATAATCATAATCTAGAAACAGCAAAAAGTTATTTTTCTGAAATATGTACAACTCATGACTATCAAGACAGAGTAAATACTGCAAAAATTGTTAAAAAGGCAGGACTCGAACTTTGTTGTGGAGGAATAATAGGCATGGGTGAGACTCCGGAACAAAGACTAGAGTTAGCTTTCTCACTTGCTGACCTGGATCCAGATGAGGTTCCTATAAATATATTAATTTCTCGAGAAGGAACACCACTTATGCATAAGAACCCCTTAACTAACGAAGATATTATTAAAACAATAGCAGTTTGGAGATTTATCATGCCTAAAACCATTTTAAAAATTGCAGGAGGAAGAGAGGTCTATTTTAGGGATAATGGAAAATTTGCACTTCAAGCGGGAGCTAATGGAATAATAAGTGGGGGATATCTTACCACAGGAGGAACCAAGCACAATAAAGATATAGAAATGATAAAAGAAATTGGCCTCGAAGTATGACCATATAATTGATCAATTACAAGAATATAGAGAAAAAAATATCTATCGGGAACTTTTACCATCACAAATAAAAGGTAATATATTCTATCTAGGTAAAAAAAAGGTCCTTAATTTATGTTCTAATGATTACTTAGGTTTATCTCAAAATAACTCAGTTTTATCTACTATCAGAAATTCTCTTAGACAGGTATCTCCATGCAGTTCACGATTAGTATCTGGAAATAACATCAATATCATAAGGTTAGAAAAAATATTAGCGACCCATCGAAGTTCGGAAAATGCTCTAGTTTATCCTACAGGGTACATGGCAAATCTTGGGGTAATTACGGCAATATCTAGCTCAGAACATATTATTTTCAGTGATAGCCTAAACCATTCCAGTATTATAGATGCTTGTCGGTTAGCAAAATCAAATAAAATAAAGATTTTCCGACATAATGATCTTGATCATTTAGAGAAGCTATTAAAAAGTACAAAGGCGAAAAAGATCATTGTGACTGAAGGTATTTTTAGTATGGATGGAGACATGGTAAGACTCGACCTGCTAGCAGAAATGGCTAAAAAACATGATTCAATATTGATCCTGGATGATGCACATTCTGATTTTGTATTTGGAAAATTTGGTAATTATGGCGGAATTCCAGAATATTTTGGAGTCGAAAATGATGTTGATATTCACATCAGCAGTTTAAGCAAGGCCATAGGATGTTTTGGTGGTTATGTAGCCTCATCTAATTTAATTACAGATTTGTTAATTAATAAATCGCGACAATTCATTTATACATCTGCAATTCCAGAACATTTATGTTTAGCTGTAATTACTGCAATTTCGTTTTTAAAAAAAAACAAAAATATTCAAAAAGAATTTTTTATAAAAATCAAGTGGTTTATAAACCAATTAAATCAACTAGGATTCGATTTAGGTGCAACCTCTAGTCAGATTATTCCAATTATTATAGGTGATGAGAAGATAGCATTGGATTTCTCAAGGGATTTATTCAAAAATGGTATATTTATCCAAGCAATTAGATATCCTACTGTATCTTTAGGAAAAGCTCGCTTAAGAATTTCTCTTAATGCCTCTATAAAACAGTCACATTTATGTTATGTTATTAAGTGTCTAGACAAATTAGGCAAGAAATACTACTTAATATAATGTTTTATAGTAACATATTATTATTACATATTTTATAAAAATTAGTTCATAGAGAATCCCAAATAGAATTTGACGAGTAAAAATATTACAAAACAGATACAAAAATGAAGTTAAAAAAAATAAGGCAATATTATAAAAATTTTTTTTAGTGATTATACTGAGATTTATTATACTGATTTTCTACCTACTCTAGAAAGAAATAAAAAGATAAATGTCAAAAACGAAATAATGAAAATAGTAGAATTGAACATTAAAGTACCTGACGAATCATATGACGAATTTTTATCCTATTTAAACTCTCTTCCTGTAAAAATGATATTATTTGGTTTAAGATTTGCACATAAGAGGTATACTGCTGAAACTGGAGGATATTTATTTCCAGGTAGAAAAAGTATAATAAAAAAAGAGACTGACATGTTAAGTAAAGAACAAGCGCAATGGAGATTAAACAATTGGAAAAAAATGATTAATAATTACAGGGAGAAAGGATACAGTTATCCTACAATTTCAAGAATAAAAAAGAAAATAGAAAATATCGTTATCAATTAAATATTAAAAATTTTCAATTCTTCAATATATTGAGGCTTCGGAACTTTCTTGATCTACCTCTGACGAGGAAGGTAAATCGGGGAATTTGTCTTTCATGCTTTGTTCTACTACCATACTAGCCTCTTCTAATATCTTCATAGAGTCTTCAGAGATCATACCTGTTCCAGATATTTCTGTATTTGGTATTTGGGATGAATCATTCATTATACTTGATAATAGATCAGATATTTGTCCAAAGGATTGGTCAGCTTCTGGCATCATAGATGATAAGCCCCCTTGAATGCCTTTTATGACAGACATTGCAGGACTCAATGTAACAACTACATCTCCTAATTCAGTAATTGTATTTAGCCTTAATTGGATTTGCTCCATTGCAAGTTTTGCAGAACTCACCATTTTATTCATTTTTCTGATTTGAGAAAGCTCATTTGATAATACTTTCGCATATTGGCTGTCATGATTTTGCATTGCATAAACAATTCTTTTAAAAATTAAATGATCTTTTTCGTGCATTTTACTAGAAATCCCGTCCAATTTAGAAATTTGAAGCTGTAATTTCTTTTGAGCATCTTCAATTTTAGGTTTTAAAGGAACAGGGGATTTAATATTATCTATAAATTTGTTCTCAAGAAGTTTATTTGTTACACCTTCATTGGTTGTAGGTTTTATCCACCTTTTGTTAAATGACATCGGCTATCTATTCACCAGAAACTAAGTAACAAATTTGTTTAAAAATGAGCTTGTAACTGTTTATCTCGTAACTAAAGATACAAACTAAAAAGTAACTATTTGAGGAGTGAAATGGTTAGATACTTAATTAAGTTATTCCTCATTATTTGTATAGATTGTTTGTGATGGCAATTAGAGTCGAAAACTTTATAGTTAAATGTAAATTAGATTTGATAATTATAGATAGTACTATGGGACACAGTGACAGATCCACTCCAACTAGATGATATAATTGGATGGCGATCGCTCACAAGTACCGTTAAATCAATACTGAAGTATCTGAAGTAAAAATATTGTCTTACAAAGATTCTAAGATATACTATTTTAATATTATTCTAAACGTCAATAAATATCATATCAAAAATATCTTGTGTTACTGAACACATCTACATAATTTTATGCTCTATAAATAATAGGGTTGACCGGATATGCACCACATAATCTACAAAATTTCCCCCTCCACTTAAAACTACCTTTACAATCAGGACATATTCTTCCTTCCATTAAACCTTTTTGTGATCGTGGAGGTAAAAAATATTTTCTATAGGTTAAATAATAGAATAAATGTTCCTTATTGCGAATTTTAACACTTTCGAGCTCCTTTATTCTTTTAATTTCTTCTAAATATTCCTTATTAGTAATGAATTGATTTTCAAAATAGTTTATTATTTTTGAAAATCCTGATCCTTCTTCCTGAGCTTCCTTTTCTCTCCATGCAGGTTTTTCTTGATGTTGCCATTTTTCAAAACACTTTCTTAAAATAAACTTGCCCCATAATCTATTCTGATACTGACCTATTT
>JAATVK010000032.1 GCA_014523485.1 Nitrososphaerales archaeon TH5894 | reverse complement strand
AAGGTTTTTCTTCATTTTTAGACATACCAACTACTGCAATATTTTTTAAATTATAGAATTCTTTTATTTCTTCGTCTGTGTGAGGATCTGTATCCATTATTACAAAATATATATCTCAAAGTATTTATTGATTATTAAACTAACGGTATAACATTATCAATAATTATGAATAAAATTTGGAAACATATAAAGGAAACTCAATCTTCAAATTGTTTTTATTCATTTTAATTCATCTTCAGATAATGGAAGAGAAAATCCACCCTCTTCCAGAGGAATATCAGCCATTGAAATTGCATCCAACAGGTTAGAATCTAAATCTATAGATTTAATCTTATTTCTTAAAACATTGATGAGATCATATGTAGTAAGTATTCCAATGATATCATTATTTTCATGAATTGCTAAATGTTTTATTTTTTTTTCTACCATTAATTTTGTTGCTTCATTTATGGTAGAATTTTTACTGATTGTTATTAAAGGAGATGACATTACTTTTCCGCCTGTTAATGTATTTGCAAGAAGATTTTTTCCACAAATTTCTCTAATTAGATCTTTCTCTGTAACAATTCCTATAATTTTATCATTATTATCTATTATGACTACAGAACTAATCCTCCGTTTTACCATGATTTTAGATATTTCTAATGCGGAGATTTCATGATTTACCTTTACCACATTTTTACTCATGATTTCATAAATATATGTTGAGTTAGAATCATCTGAACTATTCATCAATATAAATTTCAAAAGGTTATTAATTAAATTTTATTTAATTTAAAATAAATAGTAATGACATGAAAAATATTAAGATTGAATCCTAAAATTTAATCATGAACTTTATTAAAATGTAATCCTATATAAGAATGTGGGAAGATGGGACAATGATTCTGGCAGGAAATCACCTTTACAACTAAACAAGAAAAAAATACAATATATTATGTTAGGTGGGTTTGTAATTGTTGCGATTGTTGTTTTATCAGTTTTTATTCCGAGAGCAGGATTGACCGTAGAGATTCTTGAAAGAAGCGATTCAATGCATTCAGTCAAAACAATTAGTATCAAGGTAAACAATAATAGTCTCCAAGAAATCAAAGATGTTAAGGTTCAATTCGGTGAAAATGGTAAACTGCATTCTTATGGAAATATTGGACCATTCACTGCCATATTTATAACTCCGGATCCTGACGAATTGAACTTTGATAGAGTTATTGTATCTGCAAATGCTGGAAATATTAAGACTATAAAATTCAGATAATGGATATTATATATCAAGGTGAAATTAATGAACGCAGTAATAGAATTATATTACTTTTTCGTTCTCGTAGTCTTCTAATGGAATAAGGGAGCCAATTTTCACCATATGGTACGTATTCATGAACATTAAATCCTCTTGATAATAAATTGATTTTTATTTGTTCACGAATTCCCATTAAAAATTGAAATTGTAAATGTTCTTCTTTAAAGTTATATAAATAAAATAGATCTAAGCATTTTTGAATTATATTGGCATCATGAGTTGCAATTGCAAAAATTTGGTTTTCTCTAAGATTTCTCTTTTGAGCAAATAAAAGTTTCGCCATTTCCACATAATTGTTATCTATATCAAATTTCGTTTTGAATGCATATTCCTCTTTTTCATGATAAGCACCCTTTACTAATCTTATATTTGGCTTATATGCCAATAATTTTATCAAATCAGAACCACTTCTTTTGAGATATGATTGGAGTACAAGTCCTATTTCATTAGTTTCTTCCCTAGCCTTTTTATAAATTGTCAAAGTGGAGTCAATGTTCTTGAAAGACTCCATATCTATCCAAATAAAAATATTATTCTTTTTTGCAACTGAAATTATTTCTAATAATTGGTCTAAACAGAAATCCATATTTAAGGATAACCCAATTTGTGTTGGTTTTATTGAAATTGATCCTTCAATATCGTTTTCTTTCATTTTTTTTACGAGATTTTTATATTCAATTATTGTTTTTTTTACAATTTCTTTATTTTTTAAATCTTCTCCAAGATAATTGATAATAGTATTTAGTCCTCTTTCTTTTGCATTCAAAGCATAATTTATCGCGTCATCCATACTATAACCAGCAATCCATTTTTTAGATAACCTAAAAAGGAGTTTTTCTAATAGAAAAGGTTCTTTATGATAAGAATGAGGAAATTTATTGTAGAAATTGTCGTCATGAATAAAAAAATTCATAATCTATATTACATTTATTTATATTAAAGGTATTTTGGTAATACAAATGTTATAGTACATCAAGGTTTGTGATGAATTATTAAATAGAATTCTTTCGTTGAACTTCAAAATTTGATAGATCAAGTGGAGACATTCTTTTATATTCATTTGTTCTATATTTAATAGGATTATGGGTACTCAGATGACAAGCGCAAGAAGAGGAATTCCCACAGAGGAAATGCTCCAGGTTGCAAAAGATGAAGATATAGATATAAATTTTATTATCCAAAAAGTAGCAAATGGTTCTATAATTATTCCCAGAAATAATAAAAGAAAACAAAAGATAAAAGTTGTTGGTATTGGAAATGGACTAAAAACCAAAGTTAACGTTAATATTGGAACTTCCACTCTATATCAGAACTTAGACGAAGAAATTTCAAAGGCCAAGGTTGCAGTAAAATATGGTGGGGATACTATAATGGACCTTTCTGATGGAGGAAATTTAGATTTGATCCGAGAAAAGCTTTTAGAAGCTGCTCCAATTACTTTTGGTACTGTTCCTATTTATCAAGCCTATGCATACGGTGTTGAAAAATATAAAAATCCTTTAAATATAACTGAGGATGATTTTTTAAATTCATTTGAAAAACACGCCAAAGATGGTGTAGATTATACTACTATCCATTCTGGTATAACAAAAGAAATAGCTAAAAGAATATTAGAAGTTAAAAGACATGCAGGTATTGTGTCTAAGGGAGGGACAATTACTGCTGCATGGATGTTAAAATATGATAAAGAAAATCCCTATTTTGAACACTTTGATTATTTGTGCGAAATAGCTCGAAAATATGATGTAACTTTTAGCTTAGGAGATGCATTAAGACCTGGATCTATATTAGATTCACATGATGAACTCCAAATACAAGAAATGATAAATGTGGCTAGATTATGTAAGAGGGCACATGAAATGGACATACAGGTTATGGTTGAAGGACCTGGTCATGTTCCATTAAATGAAGTTGCTGCAAATGTGAGACTGGCCAAGTCATTAATTGGAGAAATTCCCTATTATGTACTTGGACCACTCGTTACTGATATTGCAGCTGGGTATGATCATATTGCAAGTGCAATAGGTGCTGCAGTATCTGCTTCAGAAGGAGTTGATCTTTTATGTTATTTAACCCCTGCAGAACACTTATCTTTGCCCAATGTGGAAGATGTAAAAGAAGGATTAATTGCTTACAGAATTGCTGCTCATGCCGGTGATTTAGTAAAGATTAGAGACAAAGCGATAAAATGGGATAGGGAAATTACAAAAGCAAGGAGAACTTTAAATTGGCAAAAACAAATAGAACTTTCTATAAATCCAGAAGAAGCTGAGAGAATTCATAATAGACAAGGTCAACATGCAGGCAATAATGTTCCATGTACAATGTGTGGTGGAGCGTGTGTATATATAATGTTACCACAACAAAGAAAATATGAAGACAAAGATGAAATTGTTCGAGAAATAAAACAGAAAGAGAATGATAATTTAGAATTCACTCATTAATAATAATATTTTTAATTCTATATTTGTTATTTATTACAAACAATAAAAAAAGTTAAGTATAACCAATCTTGCTTATTGTCTATGTTTGGAAAGGCCAAATGCAAATTATGTGATAAAGAGATTAGATTTGCTCTACGACATTTAAAAAATGAACATTTTGTAGAGTTTCAGAAGTTGACCAATCTAAACATGTCAAAAATAATGAAAAAATATTTTAAAGAATAAAATATTAGATATAATATCCTGTATTACAGCAGCTAATAATAACGTAAATACTTGTAATTTTAAATAAAGAACCTAGGATTTGTTAATACGATAGTTGTTATATCTGTTCAGTAGGTCTATATCAAGCGTCAATGATATCTGAAATATATATCGATATTTGCATATTTTAACTTAGGTATTACAGACATACTTCTAAGTGACAAATTTTTCTATTATTATTGTTTAAAACATTTATCTTTATTACATGATAATATACTTTTTGTGAAATGAAAAACCCTTATTTTTCTAACCTTTCCCGAATGAAATTTGACTTATCAACAGATCAGAAAGTTTTTTTACAAAAAATTGATGGTATTTGCAAATTATTAAGAGAATACGAGGAAAAAAGTTACCTGAAAGAGTCACTCAATGAAAAAGTTATTCCTTTTTTCAATAGAATAGGTATGTTGGGTTGTCCTATCTCAAGAGAATATGGTGGCTTAGGATATGATATATTAAGTTATTTGCTCGCGTTAGAAAGAATTGGAGAGGAGGGAAGTTCTATGAGAACTTTTTTTTCTTGTCATACATCTATCGGACAAATGGTATTACAAAATTGGGGAAGTGATGAACAGAAAAAGAAATTTCTTCCTAATACTACTAAAGGAAAAGATATAATGGGTTTTGCTTTGACAGAACCCAATGCTGGAAGTGATCCATCAGTATTGGAAACTACATTTGAAAAAAATGGAGATTACTTCATAATATCTGGAAAAAAACATTGGGTAGGTAATGGAACATTTGCAAAAACAATAACTACCTATGCAAAGGAAAAAGGAAGTGATAAAAAAATTTCTGCATTCATTATAGATTTGAATTCACCAGCAATTAAGAAAAAAGAGATTAAAAATAAAATTGGGCTCTTAACAGTCAAGAATGCAATAATAGAATTCAATAATTATAAACTTTCAAAAGAAAATTTGCTTGGATTACCTGGTAGTGGATTAAGCATAGCATTTAGTGCTTTGATAGACGGTAGACTAAGTGTTGCTGCAGGTGCCATAGGTGTGATGAGAGATTGTTTAAAGGAGACCATAAGATATTCTAAAGGTAGAAGTCAACATGGATCGGTATTAGCAAAGAAACAATTAGTCCAACAACACATTTCTAAAATAATTGTGGCATTAGAAAGTACAAAATGGCTTGTTTATAAAGCTGCAACGATCAGACAACAATTTCAGATTTACTTGGATACGTTAAAATTTGAAGATAATCAATGGATCTTCAAACTTAATCGAAAAAACAAAAAATATTCTGATTTACGGAATGAATGTGATAGATTATCAGCAATTGCAAAATATTATGCTACAAATGCTTCCATAGATGTTACTAATAGATCAATACAAATATTTGGTTCGGAAGGTTATAAAAAAACAACAAGAGTTGCTAGGCATTTTCTTGATTCCAGAGCAACAACTATATATGAAGGAACAAATGAAGTTTTGGAATTGAAAATAGCCTGTGAAATTCTTGGAAGTGAATATAGAGCATTTTAATAAAATTTAATTGTTCTTCAACGGTATAAAAGGGACATAATTGTAAAGATTGAATATAATTATATAGTATATGTATTATTATTTAATGAATATAAACGTATTTGTCTCCAATTTCAGAAAGAATTAGAGTAAAATTTGTTACTAATTTTAAGTTAAGATTCTACGATGATAGAAGCTAAAATTTCTTTAACTAATCGAGCAGCAAAGTTAGCAGTAATATTATTAATATCGAAAGAAGGACATAATTCTACGATATCACATCCAATTATTTTATTTTTTGTTAATATTTGTTTAATGAAAAATATCAATTCTAATGGATTAATTCCACATGGAGTTGGAACTGAAACGCCTGGTGCAAAAGCAGGATCTAAACAATCTAGATCTATCGAAATATAAATATTATTATTGGACTTGTTGATACAGGTTTGAATTATCTTTCTGACAATTTTTTTTGTGCCATACTCTTGAATATCAATTGGATCAATTATAGTTGCTCCATATTTCCGAATATTAAATACCTCTTCTGGTTCACACGCACGAATACCTACAAACACACTTCTTTTAATATCTATACAATCAATAGAATCACTAACTACTGATCCGTAGTAATTTTTAGTAGATGTGACAAAGTCTGGGTGAGCATCAAAATAGATTAAATTTATCAGTTTCTTAGTACTATTTTTTATGGCATGTAATGTAGTAGTAGTTAGTGAATGATCTCCTCCTATAACAATAGGAATTTTATTTTGTGAAAGAAGGGTACAAATTTGAGAATATAAATTCTTCCGCTGTACATTTCCTATATCTAAAACCTTTTTTGTAGATAAGCTCCCTTTTATTGGACAGATTGGTATCATTTTACCAGATCTTTTAAAATATTCTGATTCAGATAGTGCTTTTCTTAATTGGTTTGGTCCATTTCTTGTTCCTTTTCTGCGTGCTTTAGATTTAGATTCATCTGGTACTCCTAATAATACAATATTTGATTCATCGATATTAGTAACATTAGAATAGTTCATATCAACACAATTATCACTGATGATTATTTCAACTTTTTGAAAACCAGCAAGAGGTGTAGTTGTTAAATGATTATCGTTGAACTAGTGAAACTTCATAGCTTAATCGATTATAATTATATCAAAGACATCTATCAGTTATAATTAAAAAGATCTCATCTTAATTGTAAGATTTTTATAATACAAATTAAATGTTGCTAACAATTTATAATTTATTCAACTAAAACTATTTCTTTAATCTTTAACCACTCCAGAATATAACATGTGTATAATACAATAGATAATTGACAAAATCCTATTAAAAGGATAGTTTTTATTATCCCTACTATTTGTGCCTATATATATCATTTCTACAAAAATAAGTTGATTTTCTTAGATTTTATCAAATGTGTACAATATTATGATACTTTCTCAATAGTTATATTTTCATAACTTGCATCAACCTAATTCTATCCAAATAAAGATTCCATTATTAGAGTTAATTATGTAACTACATTGGAAGATTTGTTACCAATTTTTTATTTTGTAATCAATTGTAAAAATAAATAAACATAAAACACATTTTACTAGCAATAGATACTATAAAATTCTGAAGTATATCATATATCAAAAATGACGACTAGAATTATATGAATCTCAATTTTTTTATTCATTATTATAATTTACTTTACCATATCAATATAATGCTTAATATACTTAAAAAATTATGTTATAGTATTGTCTAAGGAAAATATTTTTATTTCACAGAAAAAAGAGGTCAATCAGGACTATTTTAGAGGGGAAGTTGTTATGATAGAGGTTTTAAATCAAAATAATTCAGTTGAACATGAAATGTATCATGTATTTTTTAAAAAAGGTGCGCTAACTACTTTACATTTTCATGAAACTGAACAAATTCTAATTACGACAAAGGGAAAAGGAATTTTATGCCTCTTTGAAGAAAATGTTATTGAAAATCTTGAAGAATCTGCAAAAACAATTATACTTGAAGATGGAGATGTTGTTAGTATACCTCCATTTATTTGGCATTTTCATGGTTCATTAAAAGATGATTTTGCTCATATAGCATTGAGGAATAGATATAGAATGGATTTTAGTGGAAACAAAATACAAGCAGGAAATGTATGGGAAAAGGATTTTGTGGATCATTTACCAGGCTTAAATCAGAATGAGAAGCATGAACTTTTCTTGAAAATCGATCAAAGAGTTAAGGAAATAGTTCAAAATGAATTGTTGAATGTCAACTTTGAATAACCCAGAGTTAATAACTTGTTTATTTATTTAACGTAGTTCATCCAAAGATGATGAAGAAAAGAATGATTTCTTGCTAGAGCTAAAGTCGAAATAATCTTTAACTTCTTTTCTGAAAAGATAATATATAATTGAAATGTTTATTATTATAGTCAAAATATTTCCAACTATTATAGATGGACGACTTAAGATTGAATCAACTATAGAGGACAAACTTAACACTATCATAATCATCAAAATGTTACCTATTAATGAAATAAAAGATATTATTAGGGTAATAGTTCGTGCCCACGACTTGCCTTTTAATAAGCCATAGGATATTACGAAATGAATTAATGAAAATAAAGTTATAATAACTGCTATAACATAAAGAAAATAATTAATATTTGCGAATGTATTAGAATTATTACTACTTACATCAGTATTATTTCTTCCTGCAAAGTTAAAAGAAGTAAGATCAACATTATTCAAACTATCAGCAAAATTTGATGCTAGAAAAAAAGATACTATTCCACTTAATAATAGAAATGAACCATTGAGAATTATTAAAGTAGAAATTATTATTATACCAATAGGTCGCCTAATGCTCATTAAGAATTTTGTTATATACATATGGATTTATAAGTATATAATTTAAAAAATCTTAAAATGAGGATAATAAAAGTAGACAGCTACCACAACAATCACTTTCTTAGAGAAATGTTATAGAATACTGACCAATTAAAGCCTTTTTTACTTGGATAATTTTAATGTAATAATAAAGACAAACAATAGTCTACTCCCTCCAAAGTAATGGAAAAATCAATATTATTTAATGTATTGCAGCAATTCTTTTATCGAAGTAAGAATTCTGTCACAGGAAGTACCGAATTAAAATTATACTGACATGACATAACAAATTATGATTATCTAAAGTATTTTTATTTTATTCCACTATTGTCTGACTTTGTTCCCTCATAAATTGTGTAAGATAATATTTTCCACCTGTTCCTTTTCCTGAGAAACCAGAGTTTTTCCAGCCACCAAAAGATTGATTTCCTACAAGAGCTCCTGTAGTTGAACTTTTAGGTCTATTTACATACACAACCCCGGATTCTATATAATTTAAAAAATTCTTTATCTCCTTTTCATCTTTTGTATAAATTCCAGCTGTTAATCCGTATTCGGAGCTATTACACAGATCTAGGGCTTCATCAAATTGGTGGAATTCATTAATGCATAGAAATGGCAAGAATAATTCCTTCTTTAAAAGTGTATTATCGAAAGATACCCCATTAACTATCGTAGGGCTAACATAATATCCATATTTTAAATTACCTTCCTCTAGAACTTTTCCTCCATAAAGAATTCTTCCTTCTTGCGAAGCAATATTTACATATTTCTTAAAGTTTTGAAAGGCATTAGAATTTATCAACGGACCTAGATCACAATTTCTTTTATCAGAATTTTCTACGTTTATTTTTTTAACATTTGATATTAATTTCTCAATAAATTTTTTCTTTATCTTTTTATCAACATAAACTCTTGAACATGCACTGCATTTTTGTCCTGCATAGGAAAAAGCAGCTCGACTTACTGCCTCTGCAGCTTTGTGCAAATCGGCAGTTTTTGTAACAATGGTTGGATTTTTTCCGCCTAATTCTGCGATTATTGGTCGAGGTTTTATATTAGCAGAATTTTTATAAAGACTATATCCAACATCTTTGGAACCTGTAAAAACTATGCCTGAAATCTTATCGTTGCTAATTATGGTTTTTCCTATTAAAGATGCCTCTCCAGTTATATAATTTAATACACCAGGTGGCAGACCAGAGTCTATCATTATTTCTACGATTTTGTATCCTATTATAGGCGTATTACTTGCTGGTTTTGCAACTGCTGTATTTCCTGTAATAATTGCTCCAATATTCATTCCTACAAAAATAGCAGCAGGAAAATTAAAAGGTGATATTATTGCCCAAACACCATAAGGTTTCATGACACTAATACTTTTTCGGTTTTTTTCGATTATATCATTTTTAGTAACATATCCATTATTGTTGATCATATCAATACAATAATAATTTATAAAATCAATCGCTTCATCAATGTCTGCAATTGATTCATATCTATTTTTACCGTTTTCAAATGTTAATAGGGCGGCTAATTGAAATTTATTAGATCGGATAGTATTTGCTGCTTTTTTAAGAATTCTAATCCTCTTTTTATAGTCAAGTTTACTCCAATTCTTGAATGAATGATATGAAGACTCTATAGCTTTATTTATTAATTGATCTGATATCTTGGAAACATATCCTAATATGATGCGTCGGTCTACTGGTGATACGTGTTTATATTTATCTTTAGTGAATATTTTTTCATTATTTATAATAAGGGGGTAATCGTTATTATTAAATTCTTTTTTTATAGATTCAATTGCATTCTCAAATTTATTATGAAATACATTCTCTTGACTTCTTTTGATATAATTTTCATACGTTAGTTCATTTTTAAATTGCATAAAATAATATAGATCTTATATTTATTAAACAATTTATTATCAATTACCATTATTACAATTGATTTGACTTACAATTATAAAAATCGCCATAGTCATATTAATATAAGGAAAAAGTCGTTATCAATAGTAAAAAAAATAAATAAACTGGCTTATAATTCAACATTTGTCTATCCTTTAGTGATTAAGGATGGTCAAGGATGTTATCTCGAAGATATAGATGGAGAACAATATTTAGATTTTACTTCTAATATTGCCTCTTGTCCATTAGGTTATAATCATCCAGAACTTAAAAAGATTATTAAAAAATATGGAGATGTAGGCGCACACAAAATAGCAGGACAGGATTTCTATTGTGAAGAGCATTGTCAATTAGCCGAAAAATTACTTTCAATTAGCAATTCAAATTCAAAAGTTTTTTTTATAAACAGTGGTGCAGAAGCAGTAGAGAATGCAATTAAACTTGCTTATAGACGAAAGGGTCCATTACCTGGGATTGCCTGTATAAATGCATTTCATGGACGAACATTAGGTGCACTTGCTTTTACATTTAGTAAAGATGTGCAGAAGATTAATTTTCCTGAGCTCCCAGTAAAGAGGATAAAATTTTGTATTTCAGATAATGAACCTGAAATAGATCTAATTAACGATATAGCTAGTGAGTATAAAGTTTCTTTTATTATTCTAGAACTAGTTCAAGGAGAAGGAGGAGTAAATGTAGCCAGTAAAAAATTTGTTAACAATCTCAATAACACGTCTATAAAGTATGACATACCCCTTATTATAGACGAAATCCAAACTGGATTAGGAAGAACAGGAAGATGGTGGACATATCAACACTATGGTATTAAACCATCTATCCTCACAATAGCAAAAGCATTACAAGTCGGAGCGGTAGTTTTTGATAAAAAGTTTGAACCAAGTAAACCAGGGGTACTATCTAGTACCTGGGGAGGTGGTAGTCGAATAGATATGGCTATTGGAATAAAAACAATCGATATTATTAATAAAGAAAAAATATTAGAAAAAGTAAATAAATCTGGAAATTTTTTAAAAAAACGTCTAAATGAGTTAAAAAATAGTTCTGATTTAATAATGGACGTTAGAGGACTAGGATTAATGTTAGGAGTCGAGTTTCATAAAAAAGTTATTAGAAATAAAGTAATCAACCGACTATTTACGAATAAACTATTAGTTCTTCCCGCTGGTGTTAAAACTATTAGAATATTACCTCCACTTGTTATTACTGACGAGGAAATGTCTAAAGGTTTGGATATTTTTGAAAAGGTTTTAAAAGAAATTAATAATTAAAAT
>JAATVK010000031.1 GCA_014523485.1 Nitrososphaerales archaeon TH5894 | reverse complement strand
TATTTTTGTTTTATAATTTTTTCATGAAAATCAAGAGATCTGTATAACGCAACGATAGAGGCAGCATTTAAAATATTCCCATTAAAGAGCATTTCTTTGACATGATCTATGGGTAACGATTCAATTGTAATACTTTCCATTAATCCTAGATGTTGTTGCTGATTTTGTACAAGGTCATAAGCTGCAAATATGTAACCTTTTTGTTCGAACATAGAATAATCAAGAGTATATTCTCCTACAAATAAAATCTTATTGGAAGTATAACCCGTTTCTTCTTTGAATTCACGCATTGCAGCATCCTTTGGAGATTCACCATCTTCAATATATCCGGAAGGAATTTCAAATTGTAATGAATCAACTAAATGTCTATAACTTTTAATTACTAAGATTTTATCTACCGAAAGGAAAGGGACAACTGTAGAAAAGTTTTTTCTTTTTCCTCGAATGTATATCTTTTTACAGCCATTAATATCCAATAAATCTTCATATACCTGAAGATATTCGTTTGAATAGACATTTCTTTCATAATCAATAATTTTCCATCCGTGTGGTGCGTTTTTTAACATCGTTAGATAAATTTTTTTATATTTTATTAATCTATCTGTTGAAGTATTTTAAATATTAAAATAGTTTTTTGTTGTTGATCTTGATTGATAGTTTGATAGAGATTATATCAGATAACATCTAACCAATATTCTCCATATTTTTAAACTGGGATAATTAATTGTAAAATAATCAATTTAAATTAGGATACCAATATAAAGAGTCATTATTTCAGTATGTATAAGGACATTACCTCTTTTTCTACGATTGTTTGAATCTTATCTCCTAACACTAATAAAATTTCAATACCTAAAGGTTTTAGACCTAAAGGTTTTAGAATAACATATGTTTGGAAACTAAGATGGCATTTAGGATAAGTATTATGTTAGACCTTAACAATAAGTGTATAGCATAAAATAATTTTGAAAATTAAATTATTATCTTATTTCTAAATCAAATATCTCTGTTATAGGAAGTTGTAAATCTATTCAATAATACTAATTGTAAAGCATAAAAATAGGTATATTATTAAAAAATTGAATATATTTGTCACTTAAAAAAGAATATTACCTTTTTAATTCCAAAATTTGTTACGTATATTTACAATTTCTTTTTTATTCTTGAAAATAAATTTTTTATTGACAATATAATTTAGGATAGAAGCAATGGCTATTGCAATTATAACAACCAAACCATAATCAATACTAGTCTTTCCTAATCCGTATACTATTGATAATTGTAGTACTACCCCCACAGAATTGAAAATAAAATATTTTACATATTGTCTTAATATTATGTCATATTTCATGTTTTTATCTTGAAAAGTCCAGAGTTTATTTAACATAAAATTAGAAGATAAAGAAACAATAATTCCAAAGATACTAGATTGAATATGATCAAGATGAAAAGAGGTAAAAATGAAGTAAGATACAAAATAGTTTATTACTAAGCCAATTCCTCCTACTATATAGAATTTTGTAAGTTCGCCTTTTTGATAATAAATTTTATTAATAGCAATTATAAAAGTGTTAATGAGAGAAGATTGTTCTTTTATTTTTTTATAATTTTTCAATTAAAATATACCTCTTTTGATTTTGCATCATTTATACTTTTTCTAATAACCAATACTTCACTCAGCATATACGAATTTAGTATTAGAATCTCAAATTTTAAATCATCTCTCAATTATAGATTTTTACACTCTGCCAACCTAACACCTTCTTCTCTCTTGATGATTTTTCTAATCCGTTACAGATTGGTTACTAGGCCTTCGTAAAAGCTGATTATTTTTCTCCTAAAGTAAACATTGCGTAGGTTCTATAAGATTAACAATGTTGGAAAAATTAAAAATTTGTTAGTGATTAATTATTATACTTGATTCACACAGAAATATAGCTTTAACAAGCTGTTTGTTTAGGATATATTGTTTTATTTGTTATATTTTCTTCTTCTACCATCTCAAGTTATTATTTTATCAGAATTCTTCATGATTGCTTCCTATCCAGTTAGCAAAAACAGGAACTTGGGTATTCGTTAATTCAATAGAGTGAATTTACATTATGAAAAATGGGAGCCTTATAGAGCTACCAAATTTTAATATTTTTTATTATGAATTAATTTTTAATTCATAATATTTTCGTGCAATACTCACATTCATAGGTTTTACGGTTAATATGTAAATTTCCTAAAGAAACTAAATGAATTGCGAATTATAAAAAACAAAACAGCTGGAAATATATACAACTCTTAGAGGGTTTTTATAAATATTTTAATAAATAGGAAAGATCATATAAAGTATTACAACAACGGTGAATTTTAATAGTAGTTTAGAGTATCTATAATTAAATGTTGAAATTTTTATTGCAGAAGAAAAACAATTGTACAAGTTGTAAAGAAAAATTTAGGACTTCTGAGGAATTGTTAAAACATGCCAAAGAAATTCATAAACAGATTATTCGAAAATGCAGTAACTGTGGAAAACAATTTTTAAGTGAAAAAGAAAGATTACATCACATGAAAGAAGAAAAACAAAGAGAAATAGATTATAGAAGGCACAAAAACCTGAAATAATACAAATTTAATTTAATTTTTATAGTATAAATAAAATTCAAAACGTATAATAAAATAACAACTATTAATATTTTTATAAACAGAAATGGTATTAGAATAATAAAGATCTATTTTCATCCTGTTACGTATAATGGGTAAATATTAAGTTTTAGTAATATGTACACAAGTTAATAATATTAGTAAAGATAATATAATTATAAGAGTATAAAAATTTAGTGAGAAAATTATTTATTACCGCTTCAGAAAAAATTATTAATCACCTAGAAAAAAAATTTAGACACAACTTTGAAATAGAATTCGAATACTCTGATTCATTAGAAGGTAAAATTGAAGTATTAAAAAATAATAAATGGATCACAATTTGTCGATTTTCTGTTGATGAAAGTGTAGAAAACATAGTTACAATGTTTAATGTAAATTATGAGATTCACTGCAAGTAAAATTTTTATATTTTGTCTATATTATTTTATTGATCCATGAAAATAAATATATTATTTTATCGCTTTTTCTGAAACTTAAACCATTTCGATTTGTCTTGAAAATCATCCTTAATAAGACTTAACCCACATCCAATTACAAATAAAGATAATATAGGAGAAATCTTTGCCAGAGATAGAATGCAAAGCAGTATTACACCTATTTCACCATGATGGATTCGTCTCTCAAAAAAATATACTTTTGAGGGATTTTTTTTCTTCCAATAGTGTACTGATATTTCAGAAACTGCGAATCCAAGAATTGCAGATAAAATTAGTGGTATCATACCTAAAGAATATTATTTAACATTACAATGTATTAAATTGTTTTGCCTAGCATAAAAATTTAAGTCTTTAGTGATAATAACCCTATAATTTTATATTTATCATTTCAAAAAATCGATATATTAAATGAAGGAATAAAATTCTAGTTAAGGGTGACATTATTTAATGATATTTATATTGTTTGAAGCACATAATGAATTCTTGAGTATTATAACATCCTCTAAAATTTTGGTGGAACTATTCGGTTTAAAAACTCCTATTCGTTCATACAATTTTATATTAGATATAAATTTATTAACAAAATTATTACAAATAATTTTATCATTATCTGAATCATCATCTTTCAAGATAAGTATAGCATTATTTACTTGGGCAATAAGTGATCTCTTAATTGTATCCCCAGAATTATGGACTACTTGAAGAGTAATAATATAACTAACTATTTTTTCTAAAACATTAATTGATTTGGAATTTAGCTCATGATGATCATTAAAAGTATTGGTCTGAACAAAAACCTCAGATATATTATAATTTTCCTGTAGTGTAGAGTTTACTGTATTTTCCTTGAAATCAACACTCGAAGTGTAATCAGCTATATCGGAACTGGTTAATAAGAAAAAGCTCATAAAAATAATCATTGTTATTATTATACCACGTTGATTCTTCAAGTATCATTGATACTGACTAACCCAGATAAAAATCTAATAAAGTATTGTTGAATTCTAGTAAGTAATTTAGGTAACCAATTGTAAGATTCCCCCATTAAGAAAACAATTGAGTTACAAATATCATGATAGAAATAGTACTTGAAAGTAAAGCGAACAGTAAATATGGTAAAAAGGTATTTTTTCTGAAATTTATTTTTTTGCTTAATTGTATTTTGATATCTCTTTTTTTACTTTGGAATAAGATAACTATGTAAACGGGAAGTGAAAATAACCCACCTAGAATTAACATATATGCCCACCATGAATTAAATAATCTGGATGAATCAAAGTCTATATTTATAAAGATTAAGGCTATTCCCGATGTCATAGATATAGTAGACATTGGAAGTATAAATTGTTGGGTTCTTAGAAGAAGGAAAGAATATGCTCCTTTTTTATTAATTGGTCTTAATATAAAAATTACAAAAAACATAATACCCCACCAGAGCACTGAAGAAAAAAAATGTAAATAGGAAGTTAAAAATTCTAAAATTTTGTAGTCCATCAAATAATTAATTTCCAAGTTTTATTTAATTTTTAAGAGATACTAATTGAGAATGAAATACGTCAAGGAAATACTACTAAAAAATTTTACTAGACGATTTAATAAAGTAAATTTTATGTTATACCTTATATCGGAATTGGAATAAGACTATATTATATTAGAATATTTTATAAAATAACATCTGCTATAAGATCTGACTATTGAGTAAACTCTACAAATGTTAAAAAATATTTAACCATTTAATAATAAGTCACTCCAGATATAAAGAAATAATTGAAAAAAGATACATCAAATCTGTTTTAAAAAATTGAACAATTTAATTTATCATTGATACACTTAAACTAATAATGGATAAGATAACAATTAGATAAAAGCTTCAATTTATAAAATAGTTTAGTTATCTGAACCATCTGTAAAAAATGTAGTTACATTTGTAGTAATGGATAGAGTGAACCAAAAATTTAATTTCAGAGATTTAACTCAGTCTATGTTTCTCAAATATATCGTAATGATATTGATTCGGAAGAAGATCATACTGGAAATTAAGTTATGTGAAAATGCCAAGAATAGTATACAAACAATGTAAATATTTCATTTTTTTATTTTCTAGTTAACTAGTATTTAAAGAAATAAAAAAAAATAATTCATAGAAACTTTAGTTTTCAAAAGAGCAACCTTATAAATAATTTTAAATCATAGGATTTTTTAAAAAATCATAAAAAGTTGCCGAAAATAATTCTTGTAAAAGATAAACTTAATTGTTATTTATTGACGATAGTGTTCAAATGGAATATAAATTGTTGATTGGGAATAATTTCATTTTTGGTAATCCTAAAAATATATACTATAAGGATTCACATCTTTTTGGTATTGATGAGGATATGGATGGTCCATATATTAATACGGAACTATTTGATTTAAAAGGCAGTAAAATTGTTGAGATTAAAAAAAATTATGTATTATTATGTAATACTAAATTGGATAAAAAAGTTTTAAAAAGGGATCATATTTTAATATTAGATAAAAATGGTGAAATTATAATTGAATCAAGAGTTTTTGCTAAAGATACTATTATTATTAGTGGGAATTTTATAGTAAATGGAGAAGTATTAATAATTACACAAAATTATATTTTGCTCCCTGATGGGAAAAGAATAATGCACAGTAAAGTTACAACAAATAATAATTCAGCAGTTCTAATAACTGAAAATGGAATAATACCAAAAACGTAATGAAATGATATAACTACAACCTGTAATAATTAGAATTTCTTGATTTATCTAGTATTATATTACCTAATATTGTTTATTATGCTAAATCAAATTTATATTTACTACTGGATTTGATTTTAGATAGTATTAACCTATAAAATTTATTGTTTAACTTTTTTTCCAGGATTCATAATATTTGTAGGATCGAAAATGAATTTAATTTTTTTAAATATCTCAAATATCGTGTCTCCATACATTTGTGATATATATTTTGTTCTACTTATTCCATCACCATGTTCGGCCGTGATACTCCCGGATAATTCATAAACTTTAGAAAAAACCTCCCTTGCAAGTGAACCTATCAGCTCGTTGTATATACTTGATGCCGTATCAATCACTGGTCTAGTATGTAGATTTCCATTCCCAGCATGTCCATAAAATATATAATCGAGTTTGTATTTTTTGTATGTTTTTAACAGAAATAGTGTATAGTCATAGAGGTAATTTGGATTGACTATAGTATCTTCAATTAGACTAATAGGCTTTCTACTTCCTACAGTCAATTTCATTACATTATTGAGGGCATTTTTTCTTGCTGACCAAATTCTTTCACAACTAGCATTATCTGATGTTACTTCTAAAATTTCACCATAAGAATTTAGTTTTTCTTTACATAATTTTATTTTTAATTCTATTGCAAGAAGGTCATCTCCAGCAAATTCTACAAAAAGGAGGGTTCCTCTGTTATTGTTATTAATATTAAAATTTGATTTATTTCCTACTAATTTGTCATAACACAAAACAGAATAATCAAGTAATTCCAGAGATGTAGGAAGGAAATTTAGAATTATAGGAACTGAGTTAACTGCTTTTAGAATGTTGTCGAATCCTATAACCATTACAGATTTATAGAGTGGCAAATCAAGAATTCGAAATTTAGCTAAAGTTGTTATTCCTAAAGTACCTTCTGAAGATGCAAATATTTTATGAGGCAAAAATTTTTTACTATTATCAATTAAAGTATCAATTCGATAACCACAAGAATTTTTTGTTACCTTGGGAAATTTCAAAGAAATAACGTGTAAGATATCAGAAGAAAATAATTTGAATAATTGATTCATCTTGTTTGGTTTAAGAGAATGAATTTCTCTGTTTACTGAACCATGGATATCATAAATTTTTTTAAATAACGATTCTATAAATCCATTTGAATATATAATTTCTATACCATCTAGAAAATCAATTGTATTTCCATATCCCAATGCATGTATTCCACTAGAATTATTTGCAATCATACCTCCTATTGTACAAAAATTACTGCTTGCAGGGTCAGGAGGAAGGAATTTACCTCTCTTTTTTAATTCTTTATCTAATACTGCTTTGACAATTCCAGGTTGGACCGTCACATAATCATTTTCAAGTTCACTTATTTTATTCATATATTTCGTAAAGTCAAGTGAAATACCACTGGTCAGAGACTGTCCTAAAAGTCCTGTTCCTGCACCTCGACCTGTTATTGATAAATTTTTAGAATAAGCATATTTGCAAATATTGGAAATATCTTCTTTATCCTTGACTTGAATAATTGTACTCGGAAGAATGGCAAACTCGCTCGCATCAACCGAATAAATTTTTTTGCTCCAGTCATCCGAGAGAACATTTCCTTTAGCAATGCTTCGAAGATCGTCATCGATTTTTTGTTGATGCATAAAGAGATAAAGGAGGTTATAACTATAAAGCTTTTATGAGTTACAAAAAATATTCAGAAAAAACTAAAAAGTAGACATATTTAATAGTTACTTTAACTATTATTTTATATGGAATATTGTTTTAGGTCAATAAGATATTGCCTGGTTTGTAAAGAGTATGTAATTGGTAAAATATATTCCCATGAGCTAGATTCAGTAAAATGTCCTAATTGTAATTCTACGTTACCTCCGATAATGGAATTCTGCTTGATTGATAAACCTACATATATCTCCTAAATGTTTTTTCTCCTAGATAGAGATAGTGCTACTTACAAAATAAATAGGTTAGTAACATATTAAAAATATTTATAATTTGTTCTAAATGACAATAGGAATTTGAGATAGTAAAATTTTCTATAAAATATTCGCTATTCTATATAAGAATTATTATTCTATAAAAAATCAATCCTGAATTTAATCATATAGTTTAAGTTTAAAACTAATAAAATTTAATCAAATGAGGATTGGCTATAACAAAGATAAAAGAAAAGTATTTGACAAATATTTGTATGGGTGTCCTTGTTGTCATTTTTCTCGTTATGTAATTTTATCAGAAGATATTCAAGACCCAGCATACCACAAGTATGAATTTTATTGCCATAGTTGTAATGTAGTATTTTCCGCTATACATGCAGTTCTTCCAATGGAGTTTAACCAAGAAACTTAATTTTCTATTATTTTGTTATCTTCGTATATTTAAAATTACATTTTAAAATGTATTTATTTTATTTTTTCTTTGTTCGCTTATTTAGGTGAAACATAATCATTGCCGCTCCTCCCCAAAACATTAATGCAGGCAATTTTTGTTGAAAAAACCATGCTATTCCTCCTAGTACTGCCATTAATATACCTATAACCCCCAGTATTTGTTTAGACCTTACCAATAACAACAATTACATTTTTTTACATATATATCATCTCTCTATAATATTGAATTTTTTAAAACAATAATAACGATCACCGCTTTATAATTTTTATATTCTATTCATAAAGTATTTCTCAATATAATTTCCAAACATTAACAACTTATAATCATAGTAGGGTTTTGCTATCAGTTGCATTCCTATTGGCATATTCGACGGAAAAGAGAAGCCAAAAGGAATTGTAAGCGCAGGAAAACCAATGCTATTAAATAGAAAGGTATTTCTCAATAGTGATTCTCGAACACTAAAAATCCTGTCTTTAATATGAACAGTGCTTTCCGAAAGCAAAGGAGCAGATATAATGGTCGTAGGTAAAATCATAAAATCAACTTTCTTATATAAAGATAAAAAATCTTTTTTGATTTTTTCTATTGTATTTAGAGCCTTATGGTAGTCAGTAGAGTTGATTTTAGCCCCTTTTAATAATTGATCCCTCAGTTCAGGTCCATAATAGACCAATTTTTTCTTAATTCCTCTTTTATGGACAATATACGCTTCATAGAGTCTCACAATTAACCAAGATTTAAAAAATTCATTTGGTTTAATTTCCACATGGGTAAAAGAAAGCGATTTATCAGATCTTAATAAATTGATAAAATTATTAAATGAATTCTTTACACCTTCTTCCAAGTAATCCAAAAAATAATTACAGGGAATCCCAATCACAATCGTTCGTTTCTTTTCTAACAGTATCTTTTTTAAGTTTGATAAAGATAATTTTTCTATTTCTAATTCATTTATATAACAAATAAACTGTCCTCTTTTTTTTCGAACAGAAGTAAATATTATGGAGAGGTCTAGTGAATTCGTACCCATTATTCCGATATGATCTAGTGACGGTGATAATTTGTATACCCCATAATTATTAATGGAGTCAAAAGTAGGTTTGAATCCAAATATGCCACAAAGAGAGGATGGTACTCTTACAGAGCCTCCTGTATCTGTTCCCAATGCAAAAGGTATTAACCCTGCTGCAACAGCTACTGCAGACCCACCACTTGAACCACCAGAAATTCTATCTAATGAATAAGGATTCTTTGAATCTCCAAATAAAATATTTTTACCTGTAATACCTGCTGCAAATTCATTTAAATTATTTGTCCCTATTAAAATAGAACCCGCTTTTTTCATACGTTTGATTACTAAAGAATCAAATTTAGATATACGATTTAAAAATATTTTAGACCCCGCCGTTAATCGTACATTGCTAACAGCGATGATATCTTTGACAGAAAATGGTATACCATGAAGAATTCCTCTATAAATTCCTCTTTTTAATTCAGTTTCAAGTTTCTCTGCTTCTTGAAATGAATATTCATTTAAAATAGTGATAAAAGAATTTAATTTAGGGTTTAATTTTTCTATAGCTTTTAAATAATATTCAACTATTTCAGTCGGCTTTAGAGTTCCATTTCTAATTTCCTGTGAAAGCCTAATAATAGAGAGCCGTTTGGATAATAACCTTTTGTCCATAATTTAAAGATCTGATAACATAAACAAAATATTATTACTCATTATTACAAAGAAAAATTAAAAAAAATTATTTTTGGAGAACAGCTGTGAGAGCTAAACTATTTCCTGAGTTAAAATTAAGAGATTTTTTGGCTGTATTATATAAGGCTAATCCATTGATCTCATCCAAGGTTATTTTCTTACCTGTTACAGGATCGTTTCCAGTCATTTTATTATCAAAATTTACTATATACAGGCCATTGTCTTTGCTAAGACTTTGAACTTTTTGTTTAGTAATTATTGCTCCTTCATGATTGTTTCCTTTCTTGTCTACGAATAATACTACGAATTTTAGGTTAGGGTTATCTGGAATGTTCAAAGTAGCACGCCCATCTTTTAATTCACATGGTTCGTAATCTGCTAAAACTATTACACCTTTTGGTAATATTTTTCCTTTTAGTTGGATGGAATCTGATTGTGTGGGACAGGAATTGTCTCGTTTATATACCTTTTTGATTATCTTGACATTGTCATTGTCTCTATCATCGTCTATGTCTACTTTTATTTTATTTTTAAAGTAGTTATTTGTCACTTGATTGGAAACTTGGACAAGAACTTGATTAATGTCATTACCCACTGCTATTTGAGTACCTATTTGTTTGACAGCTTGATTTACTTGTTCTTTATTTCCTGATCCATAGAAACCGGCTAAATTTCCTAGTGATTTTGCCAAATCACCAGACGGATCATTAGCTATTTGAGTGGATATTTGATTAACAATCTGATTTACATTTCCGCCACCAGATGCAGCTTGATTTGCAATTTGATTGATTACCTGTTGAACATCGCCCGCATCTTCGCTATCTGGATCCTCTGAAGCTTTAGCAACTTGAGTTGCAGTTTGAGTAATTTTTTGGTCGATATCTTTGCCGAATGCTTGTTGATTAGCTTGTTGTTGAGCTTCCTGATCTATGTTAGAGCCTGTAGCTGTTTGGTCTGTCTCTGTTTGGGCTTCCTGACCAATGTTAGAGCCTGTAGCTGTTTGGTCTGTCTCTGTTTGGGCTTCCTGACCAATGTT
>JAATVK010000230.1 GCA_014523485.1 Nitrososphaerales archaeon TH5894 | reverse complement strand
TCACAACGTACTGAACTTTCAAAATTAAAGGTAGGATACTTTGGTGCTAGTACGGGAGCTGCGGCAGCTTTGGTAGCGGCAGTTGAAAGAGCAGATCTAGTGTATGCTGTTGTATCACGTGGAGGTAGGCCAGATTTAGCTACCTCAGATATTCTAGTTCGTGTTGAGGTTCCAACCTTATTGATCGTAGGAGGAAATGATAAACAAGTTATTGACTTAAATGAAAAAGCGTTGAAGCAGCTTACGAAGATAGAAAAAAAGAAAAAGCTTATAACGATTCCTAAAGCTACCCATTTATTTGAAGAGCCAGGCACATTAGAAGAAGTTGCAAAAGTTGCTAGTGGGTGGTTCCAGTGCTTCTTTTTAGAGGACAAAAAATAAGGATAAACAGAAACTATTGTATACATATGATTTAAACTTATTTTATAAAAATATTAAGCTATACTTAATTTGATAGTGGAGAGTCATGCTGGTATATCATTGGGCCCCTTATTATTATTGACAAAAGATGCTCTCAAAAAATTTGTAGCAATAACTCTCATTCTGTTTTGTAGTATTACTTTATATAATTTAATTGTAAAATGAGGAATCAATTAAATAGAGAGATAAACCATTTAGTAATAACCAATTTATAATTATTGTAACTAATTACTATAATGATAATAGCTATTTTTGTTATTGTGAAATATTTCAGAAAATTAAATAAACCAGACCTCAATGTAACACATGATTCTAACAATATATAGATTAAGAATAGTATTATAATAACCTATTAATTAATATAAAAAAGTGTTTCCTAATTATTGTAAATAAGTTTAGTTGCATTATTCTATTTTTCTCCTCTTTTGCTTCTTTACAAAAGATAATATCAAATGCAAATATACGATCACTTTTTAGAATATGGTTTAATCTATTTCCTTAATTTAAAACATCGAATATTCTAAGATATTTTATATAAATATCAACGTTAGAAAAGAAATTTAAATTTTTTAATATAAAGAATAATATTAATTATTCCAGATCAATTCTTATTTGATTATGTAACCCAGTACAAATATACATTTGAATTACTTTTAAATGTGGATTTAATAACTATGAAATATATCATATTGATTTTTTTATCATTGTTTGCCACTTCATTACCAATTATTAGTTTTTCGCAAATGGACTATTCCGCATTACCTGCCATTACACAACAAAACCTATCAACAATCATACAACAAATACCATCGACAAATACCCAATCACAACATAATTACCTTATCCTAACAACAATTATTATTAATGATAGTGGAGGTACAAAAGTTGCATCAGATTTTACAGTAAACATTGTAGGAAACATTTCAGGAAAATCATTTATTCTTGCTTCATTTCAAGCTCTTTCATCACCTGAAGTCAAAATCGTTTCTATGCAAGAAGGTAATTATTCAATATCTATAAGTAATGCCCAAGGATATCAAGTCTCCCAAAAAAATGAATGCCAAGGTGACATTAAACCTGGAGAGGTTAAAACATGTTTAATTACTCTAAATGATGAAGCAACAGCAACAGCACCATTCCCACCACAAACTGGTGGAGGAGAACAACAGACGCCACCACCACCACCTCAATGTCCAGCGAATCAGCACCTTGACCAAACTACACAACAATGTGTTCCAAATGTACCGCCTCAAACTGACACTCCCTTTCACTTTACGGCAGCTGGTGACTTTAGAGATAATACTAACACCGATGAAAACATGGCAGCAAACAATCCAGAGATGGTTTTGATACTTGGTGACTTTTCCTATAATGGAAATGCTGAACTATGGTGGTCTAAAAACATGGATGCACTTAACAATCTTAATATTATTGGAGCTCTTGGTAATCATGACGAACCAAATGATGATTTCCTTAATTTATGGCCACTCAATGAAGGTAAATGGGAATTTATTAAGAAGGTAGGTAATGTTGCTTTTGTTGCTTTTGATACCGAAAACAATGATCCATCAACTATTGATCCCTTATTAGCACAGGCACAGGCTGACCCAACTGTAGACCACATTATTCCTTTTGGTCACAAGACAATATTCACTCCAACTCCAGGAAACCCATTGAAACCTGATGCTGATAGAGGGTATTTCGATGTGTTTAAGAAATATGATAAAATAAGAATGATATTGGGAGGGCATAACCACTTTTACGCTAGAATGAATGCCGTTTCAGGAACAGATTTCATTTATGTGACTGTTGGAAATGGAGGAGCTAATGCACATCAAGATTCAGGGGAATCGGGTTCTCCACCAAAACAATATGTCAGAAGTAATGGAGCTTTACATTGTGATGTTAATAACCAAACAATAATCTGTAAGATGATATCAAATGAAGGAAAGGTATGGGATGAATTTACAATAACCCCTGGTAATCCTCCGGCATCAGAACAAGACCCAGCTCAAGCCCCAGGAATACTTACACAACAAATACCATCAACAATCATACAACAAATACCATCACCAATCATATAACAATACCATCAATAGACAAGCAATCACAACCAGGTTATCCTCTTAGCAACAATTATTATTAATGATAGTAAAGGTACAAAAGTTGCATCAGATTTTACAATAGATAAGGTAACATATAATATAACTTCTCAAATTGTTAATTATTTTGTTTACTATTTTACATCATAGACAAAATATACTTTAAGATTTTGTATAGCGGGAGATTATTTTCATGATTACACTCAACGATGCTAAAAAAATCATTGCTGCAGCAGAGAATAAGGCAATAGAAATTGGTCAACCTATGAATATTGCAGTAGTAGATAATGGAGGTAATCTAATAGCTCATGAGCGTATGGATGGTGCCTGGATTGGCAGTATAGATATTTCTATTAAGAAAGCATTTACTTCAAGAGCTTTTGATATTTCTACAAAAGATTTAGCAACTCAATGCCAGCCTGGCGGACAGTTTTATGGGATACATGTTTCCAACAATGGTAAAATAATGATTTTTGCTGGAGGTATTCCACTTAAAAAAGACGGTCAAGTTGTTGGGGCACTTGGTGTAAGTGGTGGCTCTGGTGAACAGGACCAATCTGTAGCTGAAGCAGGTGCAGCAAAATTTTAAGCATATTATAGTATACATGGAGTGAAGAATTCAGCTCAAATTAATTCTCTTTCCATCATTCTACGCTTATGATTTTGATGGAATAATAAAACAATTTTTGTATAATACCTATTTAAAAAAATGTAGATTAAAACCGGTCAATTAGTTACAAATTTAGTAAATTGTAATTTAATCTCCACAAGATAAATAACTAGTATTTTTAACGTAATAATCAATATTCTTATTTGTATTATAATTCTAATATTTAATAGTATTTCATAATATTTGCTTGATAAAAAGTATATGAGGGAGGAATTATTATTATATCTCGACAAGTATATTACACTTTTTTGATTATAACAAGAATTACTATATGAATTATTTTTAGATAAAACTTAAATTCTATAATTAATAGTATGAATTGTGAGAGCAGTCATTTTTGAGAAGCAAGGATTTGATAATCTCAAAATCAAAGATGATGTTCAAAATCCAGAAGTTTTAGATTATGATGTATTAATTAAAGTTATAGTAGCTGCAGTAAATCCTATTGATTATTATGTGATCTCTGGGTATAGAACAATACATCAACAAAAGAAAAAAAACCTACAACTAAAACGTAAACCTCCTCAGACATCAGAACTACCAGTAAATCCTATTCCTCATATTCCTGGAGCAGAGTTTGTGGGAGTAGTTGAAAAGATAGGATCTCATGTCAAAACTATAAAGGAAGGAGATAGAGTTGCTATCTATAATAGAATTTTCGATAATACTTGTGATATGTGTATTAGTGGTAATGAAATGCTTTGTAGAACTGGTGGACTTGTGAGTGTTGTAAATAACGGAGGTTTTTCTGAGTATATTTCCATACATGAAAGAAATGTATTTAAAATTCCAGACAATATCGATTGGAATACATCTGTAAGTTTGCCAGTATCAGGATTAACAGCTTTTCATGCCTTGAAAGAGGCACAATTGAAGATAAATGACTCGCTACTCATTTTTGGTGCATCTGGAAATACAGGTATGTTTGCAGTACAATTAGGTAAGAGAATGGCGTCTAGAGTTATTGCGGTTTCGACAAAGGAGTGGATTAAAGAAGAGTATGGTGCAGATTACCTAATTAC
>JAATVK010000229.1 GCA_014523485.1 Nitrososphaerales archaeon TH5894 | reverse complement strand
GGATAGTAAACCAAAATTTAGCAATGAGGTATTTATCGGAAAAAAACCACTTATGACTTACGTCACAGCCACATTGGTTCAACTGGCTAACGAACCAACTGTTTTTATAAAAGCAAGAGGAAAAAGTATACCCATGGCAGTTGATGTCGCACAGATTATCGTAAAGAGAATGAGTACATTAGGTTACAAGATAGCATCAGTAAAAATTGGTTCTGAATCTATTAAATCTGAAGATGGAAATACTCGCAACGTCTCAACAATTGAAATAGCTGTTTCTAGAAATAGCTCTTAAATTATTTTATTTATTTTAAACTATCATGGATATTTCTAAACTAAAAAAGATTATTTTTTATAAACTTTAATTACATTTGTTAAGATGAGAATATCATTATTATATTAACTACCAAATTAGCAACCAAGACAAAGAACTATTCTATATAAAAAATAGTAATAATCTGGAAACAGAACTATCATAGTTCCAGAATAAATCCAACAACAATTGGCCTCTAAAGCCAAGAGAATATCTATTTAATTATGGATTCTGCTAGAGATAGAATTAGCTACAGATATATAATAATGACCTATTCTTTTTACTTGATTATATAATTTTTATTTTAAAATTAATATAGTTTCAGTTTCATTCTCTAGAATGAGATTGAGAAAAAGAAATCTAGGAACTCTTATTTGTAACTGTAATAACTTTAGACAAAATAAATTTATAATTTTTAAAATTTTCATTAAAAAAATTTCATTTTGTATTATTATTATCTCAATTATCTTTTCTGTATCATTATTGTTATTACCAATGCCTAAAGATATTGAAGCACAAAAAGCAGAATCGGAAAAAGAAAAGTGTATATCCTATAATAAATCAGAAAAATTAATTTCTATAACTTGTAAATATGCTGATTTTGCAGATGTTGCTAGAGAAATTACAAGTCCTGAAATTTTAAAACTTGACACAAGAATAACAACTAATATTTCTGAAAATAATAATAAAAAAGTTTGGTTATTATATGCTGGTTTGAAAATTAAAGAAAATGCAAATTTGGATATTAATTCAAATGATGTAACCTGGCTAAAGATAATTCCATCTAAAAAATCTCCTAATGCAATTGAAGTAGATGGAAGTCTCAAAGTGGATTCTGTAAAAATAACATCTTGGAATCCAAAAACAAATGATTACGTAAAATTTATTGACAAAGCAAAGGAAGATGATTCAGTATATTCCATGATACAAAGACCATACATAAAAATTGATGAAACTGCAACAGGTCCTACTGAAATTACAAATTCTGAACTTGCATATTTAGGATATAGTTGTAATGGATGTGGAGGACTTACTTTCTATGGTGGAGAAAATAGCATACTAAAAAACAATGATATTCATCATATCTACAAAGGATTTTATTCAAAAGAGATGAAACATATGTTAATTGAAGGAAATCATGTATATGGCAATGAAAGATATGGAATTGACCCTCATACTAAAACTTATAACATGACAATTCGAAATAATACGGTTTATGATAATGGATATTCAGGCATTATATGTTCACTTGATTGTTACAATATAATCATTGAAGATAATGAAGTATACAATAATGGTAACACAGGAAAAGGAAGAGGAATTGCATTTAGTATCAATATGTTTGATTCAGTTGCAAGAAACAATCATGTCCATCACCAAAATATAGGTATAGATATAAGTGGTGAATCGCATGACAATAAAATCTATAACAACAAAATCTCCAATAGCAAAGTTGGAATAGATACAAGTCAAAAATCTTCTAACAATAACATATACAATAATACCATAATGAATTCTATAAATGGTCTAGTTGTTAAAACTGGTGCATATGATAATACATTTCATAATAATAAAATAGTAAATTCTACAGAGCATGGAATATTAAATATTAAAGGAGATTCTGGTACAACAACAAAAGTTGACAATATATTTGAAAACAATAAACTAATTAATTCTAAAGGTAATACTAATAGTACTACCACTTCTACTATAGCACTAAATGATGATGATGACAAAGACTATGATGATAATCAAGACGATAAAGAAAAAGAATGAGATTTTATAAAAATAGTAAATAATTTAACACAATTCTATTCAATTAATATATATTGTGTTATTGAACACTGAAACCGTGTATTTTAACTAGTCCATAAAAGAACGTCCAGAACTCTTTGAACAGGATCCAAAGGAATAATTGAGGAATTTGCACAAGTGTCTAAAAATAGGGATAAATGATTATTTGATTATTTAAATGTTAACTACGCTCCTGCTAAATAAATCTATAGAGACAGTATACTATGGAGCTATTGATTTAAGCCCCAAGTCACTATTGAACTGGCTTGATGAGAAATTACTAGTACCAATAATAGTTTGTTTTTTCTCAGTTGTCTGTAATGGTATAACAGTTATCGTATATCTCAATATGAAATCTCCTGTATCGCTAACCACGCTTGTATGAGAACCTCTACCATAGTCAGGTGGATAATAAAATTTAGTTATAATACCTAAAATATCACTTGGATTTATCGGTGCAGCGTTATTATACTTACTGGTGCATACGTTAAGGTTTTCATTTTGCTGAATCACTTTAACAGAATCGAACCAAGTGTCTTGTGGTTTCTGTAGAATAGTGATTAATTTATCCCAAATATTGTCTGGATGTTTACTCCTGCAAGAATGATCTACTTCATCACCAACGGTGAAAATTAAAAGTGGCAATGTCTCCGGTATTTCTACAGTAACTTCAGTGTGTGGATCAAATGTTACTGTTTCACCTTCACTAATGTCACCTAATCCAAAAGGTGGAATATCTTGTCCCACCCAGATCCCGTCACCTGTAGTCTTATCAGTTAATCCGACTTTCACACCTTGTACATACGCAGTTAGATCATATTCAGCATCCCCTGAAAGTGCTCCTTCATGATCTTCATACACCGTTATAGAATCGAATTGTACTTTCACTTTATAGGTAGGTGGAGGAGTATTAATTTTAATGTCGGGGATTATTCCTTTCGATAGTTTCTCTTCTAAAGTTAATGTTGATTTAGGTTCTACTTCAGTTAGGTTCGAGAATTGTTGATTACCAGGAGTAAGGTCGGAAGGAGTCATAGTAATAGATTCTGGGTTCGTAGTACTTGAGTTAATGTTGGATGTATCTGAAGATGCGGTAGCAGACTCATTAGTTTCATTGTCTGGCGATGATTCGCTTTCTGTATTTGTTCTTGCAGAGGATTCTTCAGATTCAGTATTTAGCGATTCTTGGTTATCTGTATCTGAACTATCTGTCAAGTCTTCAGACTGAGATTCCTTGTTTATGGCATCCACATATGGTATGCTTATACCCATACATAAACTGATTACAAGAATAAACTGAAAAGGTAACAAAATTGAGATATAACTAAACGTAATATATCGCCTATTGGAATATTAAATCATTCTTTAAAAGTATAAACTTTCCGAAGTTTCTATCGCTGTTATTAGAGTTTTTCGCAAACCCTCTGTTAATTATCTGAAATTGTTTATATGTTCATGCTTTTGTTGTTTGACACCTGTCTGCAGTGGTTTTGAAGATATTTCTTATCTGTTTCTTAATATTCTTCCAGCAGTTCCGGTAGGGTATGGAAAGAGTCAACCAGTATTTCAAGGATGGAACTGAATGTTTTGATGATTACTATCCCTGTATGCTAGATGAATGTAATCTATTTCATGTATATAACTGGATACAATTCTTTGTTTCAATGTACAATGATACAATATTTGAGAATTATTTCATTACCGAATTGAACGACAGAGGTGAATATATCTTAAGTTAACAGAGCCTGTTAAAAGGGTTACCAGTAGGTAATCATACTATCTATGCTAGCGGATTGCTTGTAGATTTTACTACAAGTAGTAATCTTAATTTTGTGTCAGAAGTTAAGTATGATATAAATATAATACCGAGAAAATAACCTAGAAATAAAGTAGAAGAAGGATAATTCAAACAAAAAGATAGATAAATAAATTCAAATTTATGTTATCAAAATTTAAAAATTATCTTCTTTATTATTATACGTAAATCTGTATTTTATTACAGTTATCAGTTTCCCTCCCTCTTCGCCAAATCCAAAACCAATTATGATCCAGCCATAAATAAATGATAAGTATTATTTGTGGATATATAAGTTCAATACAGCCTTTTCGTTATCCCCATTTATATTATCTATAATAAGTTTAGGATTATTAGAAATATCTTCAGGAAAAGAATATTGAAATACAAATGCACCAAAAGAAGATTTTAGATTTTCTGTATAAATTATCCTATTTTTATCCATTACCATAAAATCAAAACTAGAATGTCGTTCTAAATCTCCTGTTTTAGGATTTTGTAAATTCATGATAAAATTAATAGGAATGGACGGAGTTATTATTGGAGGATTCCAAGAAATTTGAAATAAAAATTTTTCATTAGATGTTAAAATATCTAATGGGAATTGAGGCTCGTCTATGGTATATAATTTAAATGAAGTAGGAATTTGATTATTAGTAATATCATTATCTTGAGATATTTGTCGAGACAATTGATCCAATTGATCTTTATTTAGAACTAAATGTATAATACGTGAATTTTGATCTGAATAATCATCTATAATCAGGGATTTTGTTGGAAGATTCTTGTCAAATATCAAACCTCCATAACTATTAGTATTAGAAAGTTCAAGTAGTTTTGGTATTACAAATTCAATGTGCAAGTATTCCATTTGTTGTATGTAAATCGGGTTCCAATTGAATGGCATTTCAAATGCTAATGTATTATTTTCCTTAACATAGTTAATATCTCTTAAATAATCATAATAGCTTTTAATTATAATATGGTTTTTTTCTTTATTAGAGTCTTGTATGTTGAAATAATGATCTTCACCTATACTTATGAATAAGTCAACTACTATATCATTTTCTAATGCTAATCCGCCACTTGTTTTTTTCAAAGTAATAGGTAGATGATATAAACCACCGTGTGATAGAATTTTACTTTTTATTTCAAATCTATCATTTTGTTTAATATTATTTATACAATCTATAGAATTTAATTGTTGAGTATCATTAGAAATAATAGCCTCAGTTATGTTTATTGGAATAAGTTTAGAATTAAAAAGACCAGTGCTAGATTTGATGCATAGGTTTAAAAGTAATTCCTTATTTGAGAAAATTTTTATATCATAATCCAAATCAGAGATTGTTTGATTAGTCAACTGGTCATAAATCCTTAATAAAAATTTTGAATTAGTATAATCCAAAGAGGCATTGATATATGCAGGTTCTAGTTTCGCCTCTACAACAATTTTTTTATCCAGAACGTCAACTGGATTGGAAATATCTGTACTAAGCCCATGTCCATTAGCCTGATTAAAAGAAATTATAAAAAGTATTAAGAGTATGAATGTGATAAGCCATATAGAATTCATTTTTAAATAAT
>JAATVK010000228.1 GCA_014523485.1 Nitrososphaerales archaeon TH5894 | reverse complement strand
TATTCCAAATTAGGAACAATTAATCCTACTTTCACTATCTATCCATTAAAATATTTTCATAAAGATATAGCTCGTAAAAAAAATAAATTTATAAAAATTTTTTATTTGAGTATATTTGCTAAACCAAGTTGTATAATATACTACAAGCAGATTTCCAATTTTCACTCATATTATATAAATATTTATAATAATTTCTTTTTTATTTATCTATATTGTTATTTTATGTTCCTACTACTTTTTTGCTTAGTGGTAAAGTAAAATAAAATATAGCTCCACGATTACCATTCTTATTATTATTCTCAGCCCATATCTTTCCCTCATGAGCTTCTACAATATTTTTAGAGATATACATCCCTAAACCTAACCCTTCAAAAGAGTTTGTAATAAATTTTGAAAATATGTTAGGTAATATTTCTGGATCTATTCCCTGGCCAGTATCCTTTACAGTCACTAAGGCATAAGGGTTATTACTATTATCTTCTTTCTCAGTAGAAACAAATATTTCGCCTTCTTTGGTAAATTTAATAGCATTATTGAGAAGGTTAGAAATTACTCCAGCAATTCTTTCCTTATCAGCTTCTACGAATAAAGGATCGTGGGATGGTTTAAAATATAATTTGACATTTTGATTATCTTTTACAATAATAGTCTTATAATCCTCTATAATATTCGAAATTAATTCATTTAGATCTAATAATTCTTTTTTTAATTTTAATGACCGGCTTTCAATTTTAGCTACATCCAAAATATCATTAGAAAGTCTTTGGAGCCTAATCGCATTTCTTTGTATCGCTGACGCGAATTTCTTTTGTCTTTCTGGATACATATGTAATAGTTGGGAAGCTGAAATAATAGCTTGAAGGGGTGTCTTTATCTCATGGCTTGCGACGTTGATAAATTCCTTTTGCATTTTATCATGAACTTTTAATTCTTCATTAGCCTGTGCAATTTCTTGATTTGATAATGAAAGTTGTCTATTTGATTCTCGTAATTGTTTTGTTCTTTTTCTTACTTCAGTATTTAACGTATAGTTCCACTTTATAAGAAATAGAATTAAAATCAGAACTGCAAATGAAAGGCCAAAAATCAACGAAATAACTTTTATTCTTTCCGTATGAAGAATATCATTGATATGTGAATATATTTGCGTAGTAGGTGTTATGATGAATATAAAATATTTAGGTTTTTCTTGCAACAAAATTGGGTATCCCGTATTTAGTCTCTCACCACTTCCAAAATCATATACTGCAGATCCTCCTAATAATTTCCCAGAAAAAACTTTACGGTAATAATTATTTTGAATATCTGTCACATTAAAAAAATTTTGAACATCATTATCAAAAAAATTCTTTCCAATGAATTGTGTCCTAGGAGTAACAAGATAATTTTTTTTACTATCATATGCTACTAAAAACTGTGAATTAACATTGTTAATATTTCCAGAATGTGCAAAAAAAGGCGCAGTAGGTATTTGTATACCAATTGTTCCTATATATTTTCCACTATCACTATTTACTATTGGAACAGTTAATGCAATACTAAATATATTATCAATTCCATTAAATCCATCTGAAAAAACTGGTTTTAGAGTATTTCTTGTCTCTTGTATATAATCTGTAAATGAAATATCTATATTAACAAAACTTCTTTTTCCTTCAGATACTATATTATATGTTATTATATTATTTTCATCAGCAATAAACAGTCCATCAACTTTGGTAATATTATTAATTTGATCAAATTTTTCTTTCATAAGCTTTTGAATTCTATCTCCATAGAGTTCACCTTCTTGTAGAGGAACAGAATCTGAGATTCCCTGAAGGATTGACATAATCAAATTCAGATCAGATTCAATACGTTCTGAAATAATTTGTGTAGATTCTATCTGACGGTTTTTATACTGGTTAAATATACTATCCTTAATATTTTGTTCTGTTATATTCTGTTGATAAAAAAATAAACTAAATGAAGAAATAATTATTGCGACTACTGAAATAATACCAATCTCTTTTCTCTTTCTAGAGAAAAAGTAGCCCTTATCCATTATTATTCCTTCCTCCTATCAATAAAATACAAATTAATTATGTATTAAATCTCTTTATATTTAGAAACATTAACTATATCAGATCTTTTTGTATCATGGTCTTTTCTAATTTTATTCTCTAAGATGATTGAGTTTAATTTTTTATTTTAACGAATTTTATTTTCTAGTGCTTAATTATAAGGTTTCTTATGCTATAAAGCCTCAAAGGTCTCTAATTATATTTTGAAAATTTGTTTACTAAAGTTAATAATTGGTTGGTTTTTTTGTTTGATCATATACATTTCTTTTCAATACAAAAAGATCACAATGTGAAGTAGCTTCTCTTGATAAGAATTGTGCCAATCAAGTTTAGGTTTAATTATACCATACTTGAAACATCATAGTATTGTTTGAGTGGACTTGGATTATTTAGTATATATTTATTATAATCATCTGTAATAATAATTCAATTATTTGGTATGCATTCTAACTTTATATTTATATAAATTATCTGTATCCATTAATATTTTTTTGCTTCATTTTCTTGTTCTAGCTCAAATCTCATAGATTCTAATCCTTTTTCTATTTTTTTTATATTCTTCTGAAGAAAGAATAAATTCCAAAAATATGGCCTTTTATCATTAATCGATATAATTATAGGGCAATATTATTTCGTAACTGCAGAAAGCTTAATACACGTTTACTAAATGTAAATATTAATTCTATATTAGTTATTGTTGAAAGTAACCTATAGAAAAAAAACATCATCAATGAGATGTATTAATGAATTCACTAGCAATTAGCAGTCTTGATCTATCTCAAACTCTTAGATACAATAATTATAGTTTAATTGAATTCCTATACAACCATTGCACTCGTGTCATAACACTTTCGTTATAGTCTATGTTACCTCAACTACTACAATTGTAGGCGAATAAATAGTAAAAAATTTTTAGTATTCAAAAAAATTCAATAGAAGATAAATTCTTCTATCTATCTATTTTTTAGTTTTTGCACTACTTTGAGATGCTTTTCCACCCTTACGGGCTACTTTTGTTTTTGTCTCTTTACTTGCAGAAGCTAATCCTTTTTTGCTTGTACCGCTTTTTTTCTTACTTTTAGTATTTTTACTGTCTTTCGACATATTTGATTGTATTACTTGATTATATTATTTAATAATTTTTAATAATTATTATGTTATTATATTCGGTAGATTTTTCTTCATCTATTATTTGAAAAATAGTGAAAATATATATGAAAATGCTAATGCTTTAAACACAATAATTAAAAGTAAAATCAAAATAAATATATTTTTACTCATGTCTCTCAATTTAATATACAACCACTACATTAGAAGTTTTAATTCTTCAGAAGCTGCTTTATAATCTAAACAATTGATGATATGAATATTGAACGGCTCAACAGAGAGGAGGAGCAAATTCAGTCTAGTATAATTCATTATTACACGTTTATTATTTATTGAATTTAGTATAAGCAAGCATGGTATATGGTAATTGATCTAAAATCAATCACTACCATATGCTTGATATACCTCGAGTTGAAATCTTTACATTTGACTACGATTTCAATATTTTATATTCTATGGATGATGATATGATAAAATTAGAATTATATCTCTTTTTTAGTATGAAACTTGATCAATAGAAAAATCTTAATTCAAAGTTGATCTAATTCAAATTCTTCTATGTATCTATCAGAATTATTACCTCCTTTAACTTTTTCAATATATTCTAACGCTTTTTCTTCTGTAGAAAATATTTTATCTACAGATTTATTATTGGTTTCTTTTTCATTCCATATAACCCAAACTTTCATATTTTATATCTAAATAAATTGCATGATTTTAAATTATTGTTATTTTTTAAATTTATTACAAATATTATAGGTCTTTTATAGTATCCAAAGTAGTTTTTGAATAATATTTCTTTGCATGGTCTAATGCAATCTTTTCTTTATTTGAAACTGGTAATTCTAACATCTCTTTGAATTGCAATGCATTAATAATTGCTTTACCACCATAATGATTATTGAAATAAATTCTGAGAATATTTGTTTTGGCAGTTATTTCTTTTACTTTATCAACCCATGGGATCAATTCTTCTTTAGAATAACGATAATTGTATCTGTGTTTTGTATTTCTTCCATGGAATCTGATAAATGAATGGTTTTTTGAGGTAATCGTAATTTCAGAAAGGAACTGGAGATTGTCTAATATCGGAGAATCTGTCATTACTGCTGCAATATTATAATGCTTTAACATTTCCCATGGACCTTCTGTATTCCAAGATGGATGTCTGAATTCTAATGCATAATGATAGCCTGAAGGTAATCTCTCGAGAAAATTCTCAGTATTTTTAAAATCAGTTACAGTGAAACTAGGAGGTAATTGTATAAGTATAGCACCTAATTTTTTTGCTATTTGCAGTGGTGAAATTTTATCAAGAAATTCCTCTAATGAGGATATGGCCCCTTTATTAACATCTAATCTTTTAATATGAGTAACAGTTTCTGGAACTTTTATAGAAAATTCAAAATGGTCAGGTGTAGCTTTATCCATTCCAATAAAAGTCTGTTTAGTCATATACTTGTAAAATT
>JAATVK010000227.1 GCA_014523485.1 Nitrososphaerales archaeon TH5894 | reverse complement strand
TAATGTTTATTTCTGAATATGTCGTTTCAAGTGTATCGTTGAACAGGATATTTGGAGTGACATATGATATATTTCCTAATTTCCAGTTTGGTCCAAGTCCACTACTTATTGAGCTATCACTCTTATTACCTGAGGGAAGTAACAATCCACTCAAATAAAGATTATAAATGGATTTCTGTTTTGCAATTTGTCCTATGGATGGAAAAACATTTTCGGCCAATTCAATATTTGCTATAATATCAGGAAGTTGTCCTTGTGTCTTGTTATCATCAACAAATACTCCGCCTCCGCCTACATGATCTGCTTTTCCATTCGTATAGATAAGGGCAGAAACAGGCTTGTCGGTTATTTTCCTAAATTCAGAAAGGATCGTTTGGGCTTGGTCTACAGATGAACCACTATCTATCATTATCACGCCATCTGTTCCTTCTACCATAATAATATTGGATGGACCGTAACCTATAGCTGTATAAACTCCAGATGTAACTTCAATTACCCTTGCTGGGCTGAGAACTTTTGATTGTTCTAATAAAAGAGGATTTACTGTTTTATTGCTTTCAATCCCAATAAATGTAAACGGAATCGATTCTATAAAGGATTGATTCTTGGTATTGACGGTTTCTGAGAAAGAAAGCTGTGGGTACAAAAAGAATAAAGAGAGGAAAAATATGAGCAAAAAATGTGAGACCAAAACATCTTGAACTACAAATGATTTCTTTTGAATCATAAACTATATGATCAAAATCAAGATCTTTATAATATAAATTCTTTGTAAAATATTTATAACATCCCAACGTGGTAGAAAGAAAATTAAAAATGAAAAAGAGATTATAAATAAAGTTTAAAAATATTTAATAAAAAAAGTTTTCCAAAAGGATTAAAAAAAGGTATGACGTTTAAAAGTAATAGAATAGCACTGATAACTAAATTTAATTTCATATTCGGAATATTGCTGATTTCCATTTTTGGCATAATTTTTTCTAATCTTGATATTCCTACAGTTGATGCAAAAAAATTCTCAAAAATTAAATCAAAGAACAGCAAGTCCGATTTTAAGAAATCCCAAAGCAAGATATCCAAGTCCGATTTTAAGAAATCCCAAAGCAAGATATCCAAGTCCGATTTTAAGAAATACGATAATAAAATCAAAAAGGATAAAAAGTTCAAACCAAGCAGTTTTTCTCAAGGTTCTTCCTTAACTTCCTTCAACTCAGAAAATATTAAGAATCTAGATAATGATAAAGTTAGGAATCTTGTGGATAGGGATAAACTTGATAAATTTCCAGAAATTTCACAATTATCACATTTTCCTGAATGCGGGAAACAAGGAACATGTATAGACGGAGGTGAGATCAATATAGAAGATGGAATTAATATTGATGTAGACAATGTAGATGTAGACTGGGATGATATACAGTGGAATGATATAGACTGGGATAATATTGATGTTGACGTTGATGATGATATTGATGTTGACGTTGATGATGATGACATAGATATAGTAGTTAGAGATGACGATGACTATGATGATGATGATGACGATGATGATGATTATGATGATGAAAATAATACATATATCTATAATTATGGATATCCCGAAGAAACGTCTGAAGAATTATATGTAAATGAATATGATGAAAATTATATTCAACAGGAAACAAGTCCTGAACAATCTTATGTTACGTCAGAGGTTCAGAGAATAGTCAATGAAGGATCATTTAATATTCATTTAGTGGACTCTAAAAACCCATTGAGTCCAGTAGACAATACGGGATATGTTCTTCTGGGAGCTAACCAAGGAACAAATAATGAACTTGAAATATCAAAAGGTTCTAATGGTCAAATTATTATACTTACTGGGGCTGATGATACAAGACCTGTTAAGATATCAAGTATGGGAAATATAAAACTCGAGCTAAATGAAATAATACTGGGTAAAAACGATGCATTAATCCTTGGGTACCTTGATGAATCAACTTCATGGGTTCAGATAGCATCCAAGATTGTATAGAATGATATAAAAAAATAGAAATGATGTAGTAATTTTTCATATTATCATTTTTGTACTTCATTCATATTTTGCAGTTCATAAATATAGAGGATCAAATGATGAAATGAAACTTTCTAGATCTTAATCGCCATCTAACATTACACTTCCCAATTAACTGCTTGTACAACATTTCACTACCGATTTGTATATAGCAGAATCAAGTCATATTATTTATTATAGAAAAACAGGTTTAGAGATAAATGAGGACATTTCGATATATCATCTCTTTAAGTTCCTGTTGATATACTGCCTACCAATTCAGAAGGTCCATGTTGAATTTGCTTCTTAGAAGAATGGCTTTTTATTAATTAATATGATAAATTGGATATTTAATATTCAATTAATATAGATTGAATACCGAAAACGTGTCTATTCAACTCCTTACGGGCGAGTATTTTTCTAAGGTTCAGTATTTCAGCGGGAATGTGCAATGGAAACCGAATATAATCACTAATGTATTAAGTTTAGTAGCACATAAATGAGATTTCTTAGTGGTTAGAGAATAGTAGAGCAGAATAGTAGAGAAAAATTTCTTATCAAACAGAAAAGTTAAATGCTTATATAATTTTTAGCATTAACTCTTATAATGAATTTCCTGTCACTCTTAGTAGATATCTGTGTGGGTCGATTATTTTTAAAAATGCTCTTTTGGCCTTTTGGATATAGAGATTAATATCCAAATATTTTTTTTCAATAAGCGATTGATCTGGTTCACAAAATTATAGAAATCTAAAATATCTAACATTCTCATTTTTGTATAGTTTAAATTGAAATCCAGGACCGATAGTTTTCTCCGGTTCACGATATTTGATAGTAATAATAAATTAAGTAGCGTTTGACATAAATTAGCTATTCATCCTTTCTTATCATTCTCTATAATTCACTAAATTTGACAAGGTTGTAGGTGAAAATACAAGAATGATAGAATTTGCAAAACCTGTTTGATTGCTTTACTGTCTTTTTTATTTTAATACAATTTGCCTGTCAATTCATGGATTGTACAAAGAATATAATCAAGAATATCTTCTTCTAATCTATAAATTGACGCTTCATCTTCTTTTTGTTTAATGCTATATCTCTTTTTTTGTCCAGTTACTCTATAATATTATCTATTATTTTTTCTTTTTGCTCATCATTCTGTTGGTTATTTTTTACATTAGCTACTGTATCTTTATATTTATCCAAAGTCCAATTTATCAATTCAATAATTTTTTGATGACGTTCATTATAGATAGATGTGAATTCTTCCTTTTTAATGTTCAGCTTTAATAGATAGCAAATGATTTTCAAATTTGTTTACATCTTCAGTTTGATTTATCCATGGGTCAAGATTAGCCATAATGCATACACAAAAAAGATGGTTATTTATTAATTTGATAGATACACTAAGAGAAGAAGAGAGATGTTAAAGATACTTGTAAAGGTAATGATTGGGTTAAAAAACAGCTTGTTTAATAGATATGTCCCCAATAAATAATGTATGGAGTTTTTTTCTTATTTTAACTAATAATACTAATTATGATAATAACAGAATATTATTAGTTGATGATGAAAATGATATCCTTAATCTTTTTTGTGATTACCTACACAAATTTGGCTATGAAACGATTCCATTTAACAATCCTGTTGATGCATTAAATTATATTAATAATAGCAATATTTCTAATTATTCCCTAGTTATTATAGATTATAAAATGCCTCAAATGTCTGGAATAGATTTGATAAAGAAGATAAGAGAAAAGGATAATGCTTTCAAATTAAAAATCATATTGATTAGTGCCTTTATTAAAAGTAATATCGTGGATAATGATATCTCAAACAGTCTGAGAATTGATAAAATAATTGAAAAGCCTATACCTTTAGAAAATTTAAAAGATGAAGTACAGAAACTTTTGTTGAACTAAATAATTTAGTTAGTAATAGTGGGATAATCAGTAAAATAGATAATAATAAATCTGCTCTCTAGCAAATTGAAATTGTTGGTCTTTATTATCTTTACTTTTAGATTCAAAATTATAATTATTGTCTTTAACTCTAATAGGATATGGATAATAAATCAGAGAATATGCTTATTGTCAACTAAAAATAAAAGAATAATGATAATAGATGATAATAAAGACATCACTATTTTATTTTCAATTTTTTTAGAATATAATGGCTATATTCTAAATGCATATACAAATTCCCTTAGAAACATTCAATAACTTTAGAAAAAACAGTCACGATTTGATTATACTTGATTTGAAAATGCCCACATGGGTGGAATGACAATATATCACAAAATAAAAGAGATAGATAATAAAGTAATAATTTGTCTTACCACTGAAGATATAATCTATATTCAAAATTTGTGAAGGGATTATTGATATTGATAAAATTGTTTTTTACAAACCAATATTATTGAAAGACCTAAAAAATAGGATTGAATCACTTTTGTTATTATCTAGGCAAGTATACTTAAATAGTAAACCATCTATGATGATACTTTGACATTTATTCTAATAACATTAGTTGTTACCCATAAAGAGAGATTAATAGTTAAAAGAATCTACCTGATTGGTCCATCTCATTATTTTTCTTTTTGTAAATCTTGTAAAGTATCAGTATGAATATACGATGTTATATGCTCATTGCAATAATAAATTTACTATTTGGTTTGTTCTATTATCATATATAGAACAGAATTTGTATCAAGCAATTTTTGTATTACATTCTCATATTAAGCTTGTTTAAGCCTTGTATACATACTTATTTTTTGTTATTAAAATTATATTTTAAGTTGAAGTTATAAAGGATAATATTCTCTTAGAAAATTTAGACCTCTTAGAACTATTCTAAAAAATCGACATGTTAGAGACCTGGATACTAAAACAAGTAAATTATGAATAGAATTAACTTATCTATATATCTCTTAGTTAAAGTAAAATTTTAGATTTTGTTAGAATTATTACAGACATTATGCTACATGTTAGGCATTAGTACTAGTATTTCTAACAATGTCTTATTAACTATGTAGATAAAATCAAGTCAGTGTTCCGACATTATAATGTTGATAAATTTAAAAAAATTATAGATGAATTTATACTATCTTCATCCGATAATGAATCAATAAAATACATTTTAAGGAATATAGATTTTGAAGCATTCAAATTAGGAATTTCTTTTTATCAAATAATATTCATATTAATCCAAAAAGATGTTATTCATAAAAGTAAATCTCAAATATAAAATAAATGACTAAATATCAAAGAAATTCTGATTTTTATATATTTTATAATAAGTTACTAATAATAATAGCTAAATACTATATCATAGAACCATTCTACATACAGGATTCTACTACCGACCAGATTGCTTAATTCAAGATGATAACATATTATTATAATATTAAAAATATGAGATCAAAAAATGAAACTAAATATAAAATCATTATTAGCAATAAATATTTGTTAGGTACAGATATAATAATATGTCCAATTTTTTTGAATGATAATCTAAGATATTGTATTCTATAAGACAAAATAATGATTCGCAGGCTTACTTCAAAATAACATATCATTGAGATGATGAAATTCTATAAATCTTTCCTTCACCGTCTGATTCTCTATCGACTGTAAGTAAATACAAAAATCCGTCTGGTCCAGTTTCAATATCTGTTATACCCCTAAAAGCCGTTCCAACAGCTATTGCAGACATTTCCTCTTCGTTGTCGGCTATAAGGTCAGTTAGTTCTATTTGACTATTACTATCAAATTTTATTCCTGTTCTATCTTCATTAACTTCAAAATAATAGAGATATCCATCAGTTTTTGCATTAACCTCTCCAACAAAAATATTGTTCGCATATTTCTCTCCCAGTTTTGACGAATTTAAAAATTCAATATCAGTAATTCCAGTTGATGGAGCCCAACTAAATACAGGATCAGCATATTTCCCTCCTGGAAAGTTAACCAATTCATCTTCTATAACGCTGCTTTTAGATATAGGACCCATAACTTGCTTCCATCCACTGTTAAAACCTGGTTCGACTAAATTAATTTCATCACCATATTGCGGTCCATTTTCGGTATCCCATAGTTTTCCGGTTATTGGATCAAAATCAATCCCAAAACCATTACGTATTCCATAAGCATAATATCTATTATTCTCATTATTTGCAAAAGGATTATCAGGAGCTGGAGACCCATCCTCCGGATTTACTCTGAATATGACTCCAGTATCATCAGGTTGTGGTCCATCTACAATATTCTGTAGTTTACCCTCATGATTAAGGTCTCCTATTACTACATAAAGGTAATTATCAGGTCCAATAGCCAATTTTCCACCATTATGGTTTGGACCAGGAATTGCAGGTAAATCTAAAATTAACTTGGGATTAACAAGTATTTTTTCTTCTTCATTCCATTGATATTTGTAAACTCTATTTCCTAACGGTTCGTTATCTTCGGTGAAGGAGGAGGAGGAGGACTCTGTATAATATAGAAAAACGGTATCATTATTCATTATAGCAATTCCCAAAAGTCCACGTTCATTGTTACTAATTACATCTACTTTTAATACTGGCTGCTCTTGCAATATACCATTTGAAATAAGTCGCACAGTTCCCTCTTCCTTTTCTAAAACCAAAATATTGTTATTATCTATAAATGACATGCTGGTAGGAAAAGATAATCCTTCTACAAAAATTTCTGCTTGTAAATTAGGATCATTAATAATTGGTTGTGTTTGTGCCATCGCAGTATAATTTATGTTTAATATTAGTGAGCAAAAAATGATAGCTGTCGAAACAAGAATAAGGGAAAATATAGTTGCCATATAAAATGGAAAATTAAATAAAAAGTTGACTTTTTTATCCATTGTTAAATTTAAGTAATCATATTAATAAACATGGTATTCATTATGTAGTAACATTCAAGACTGATGAACTTATTCTTTACCCATATGTTTTAATGATATAAAGATTTTATATTATAAAGATATCAAAGGTAAATAAAAGATAATAGTATGAATCCTACATATTTTGAATGAATTTAATTATTTACCGGACTTATTGTAGGAAATAAAAACGATCCAATTCACTGGAACTATTTCAAATCCGACGACGGGAAGTTTTAATTTGTCTGCCCTTCCTACTGTTTATCTAACTAGTGTGTATTTGATGCAACAGCGAATGACCCAGCACAGTCAGGCGTCACATACTTTGATAATCCACCCTCACTGCATTAACTTTCTCTTTTTTTATATTTAAAGAGAATCCAGAAAGGAAAACTCAGATTTGAAGACCAATAGTGTAAAGAATCTAGTTTAAAGTATGTATGGTATCAAAGATATTTATCTTTTATATAATATTCATACCTAATATCAAACATGATAATAAACTCTTTACATAATGATATTGGAAAAACTATTGCTTCTGAAAAGTTTCTTAATACAATGGATAGTTTTTGGTTTGCTCTAAAACCTAATGTTATCATAAACTCTTTTGACTTTGTTACAGTAGATAACTTGTTTGATAGTAAGTCTATTGGAATTGTAAAAGAACTACAAGCAATTGCTGAACATGATTATTATAATAATTATTTTTCAGATTATTATACAAAATCAACCACAAAAAAAAAATTGAAGCAAGACGAAAAAAAAGAAAAGGAACAATTTTCCAAGATTCAACTAAACGGAATTATATTGGCAAAAGTTGCAATAATGGCAAATGGTGGAGTGAAAGCACAGGGATATAAAGAGGGTATATCCATAAATTTTCCAGTAGGGGTAGGTAAAACTGTTAGATTTGCTACTGAAGAAGAGATTATATTTGCTTTAGGGATTCCTCAAATGGTAAATCCGATACCAGCAGGTATCATTGAAACAACAAATGGACTTGAAATTCCTATTTCCTTAGGTCTATCTTATTTGGCAGGGGCAGATACAGCACATATAAATGCATCAGGAATATCTGGTAATAAAAAAAGCACATATATTTTATTCTTGTTGCAATCATCATATCAGACACTCAAAAGAATGAATCAAAATGTTGCATTGATAATATTTAACACAAAAGAGCAGGACTTGCTATATATAGACCAAAAAGAAAAGCATATCAAAAAACGAACTGAAAGACTATATGATGCACTTGATTTAGATATAGAGCCATTTGAAAACGTAACTTACTTTTTACCACGAGGAAAAGATGGTAAACCTAATTCAATTCATATACCAAAGAATTACAAAACATATTCTTATGAGCTCAAAGATGTGTATGATAGGCTTGAACTGTTATTTTCTGAACCTTATGACTTACATCATGATTTTTCATCAATAATAAATTATATTTCTGAATCTTGGCCACTAAAAAGTAATATTGGAAACAAGGACATAAGTACATGGACTGACCTTACTGAATTTAAAGAATATCCTGAAGCAATAGTATCAAACAAATCTTCTCTTTTGTCGTTTTTAGGTAGATTACAAAGATTTAGAAAATCCCCTATGTTTATTGATAAAAAGAAAACCAGTACATATCTTGGTAATGAAATCAAAAACATTAAACCAGGTGAAGTCTTTGTAATAGATGTTGCAACAATATCTTCTTTTGATGTGCAAGCCTTGGTTGTCGGGGATGTAATGAAAAGGCTTGATGAAATGTATTCTTCAAGATACTATAACCTTGAAGATGATAATAATAGTAATAATAAAGATATAGATAGCGATAAGAATCATGTTCAAAAAGACCAAGAAAAGCTACACTATCTTTTAGTCTTTGTTGATGAAATTAATAGATATATACCTAAATCTCAAAATGGAAAAATGAGTCCAGTTTCAGAACAAATAATGAGAACAGTAATTGCAGGAAAAACCAGAGGAACTATTTTATTTTCTGCACAACAATTCAAAAGTGCTACAGATTATAGATTACAAGAAAATACTGATTTACATATTACAGCAAAACTAGGATTATCAGAATTATCTACTAAACCTTATTCCATGCTTGATGAAAGTACAAAAATGAATATAGTTAGACTAAATAAGGGAGAATTGGTTATGATTCATCCAGCGTTCAGACACCCCATAAAAATTGGATTTCCTAAAGCTACCTATAAAAAACCAAAGGAATAATTGTTCTTTTATAAATAAGTACCTAAATATAGATTCTTTAAAATTTACCTCACGCTTATTACAATTTAAAATTAGACCCTTATTATTGCACCGCTATCAGTATTCTAAAACTATCTGTATATAATCTTTTAATTATAGACTTATTCATTTACTTATTATAAAATTCTATTGATTGTCCATTATAGTATTCTTTTTGATTAGATATCATATCGTAAATCTTGTTTGCAACTTGTTCAGGTTTCATCAAATTTCTATTGGATAGAGTATATCCATTATCAACAATATCCTCAATCATCTTTGTATCTACTCCGCCAGGACATATTGACATAACCTTTACATTATTATCAGCAACTTCTTTAGCTATGCTCTCAGTCAAACCAATTACACCAAATTTGCTTGCACAATATGCAGATAAGTTTGGAAAACCAGATTTTCCAGCTCCTGAACTAACATTAATAATAATACTATCAGATTTATTTTCAAGCATATAAGGAAGAACTTCTTTGGTAAATAGAAAAACACCTTTTAAATTAGTATCAATAGTTTTGTTCCATTCTTCTTCAGTTGTATCCATTATATTTTTATAATAAACTATGCCTGCATTATTAACAAGAATATCAATCTTTCCAAATCTTTTTACCGATACATCAACAAGAGATTTTACATCAGATTGTTGGCTAACATCACACTTTAAACCTAAAATATTTTCTTTTTTTGAAGGAAATTTATCATAAATTTCTTGTATGACACTATCTACACTTTGTTGACTTCTGGAAGATATAATTACATTAAATTCCTTTTGCAATAACAGTAATGCAGTTTCTTTACCTATGCCTCTTGTACTGCCAGTAACAAGAGCAGTTCTTTGGGTTTGTTTCTCTAAATTCATACCAATTTGTGTGTATTAATTTTAATCAATTATTTTAAAATTAGTTATTTTAAAAAATATATGTTAATGCATTATACACACTATTATGTAAAAAAGCTAAATACAATATAGTAGAACCCTACTACATGGAATGCTCTACTCCAGACTAACTTGCTTAATATGTTGATGAATCCTACTAATAGTATTTTAGTTTTTATTACACTGATATTCAGATTGATAGACATTTCTTTTGCAACGGATTTTATTTTATATATTTAAGAAATATATAAAATAAAACATGACTATGCTACTACTAATTTTGATAGGAAAACCTATTCTATGATTTTGTTATTTACAGTCTAGTTATAGGTATGTCTTTTCTACCAAGTGTTTATGGACAAGATGATGTTTCAAAAACCATTGCCAAAAATGCTAATCATATAGTATATCATTTAACCAACAATGACCCTTGGAGCGCCTCTATAGCTATATCTTATGCACTAATCTAAATAATTTAGGTTAACGTTATTCTTCTACTTAGCATAAAAGGAGTACAAGTTGGTGTAAAAAATCCTCACCATTTTTTGAACCATAATGACGTAGTAGTAGAGAATGTTACTAATTTTATTAAGGATGGCGGCAAAGTTCTAGTGTGTGGTGACTGTTTAAAAGTAGCTGGATTTGAACCTAATGAAATAATTGATGGAGCAATAATTGGAACTGCCGAAATAACATCTAGAATATTTACCAATGTCACAGTAGTTACATATTAATAAATTTGTAAATAAAGTAAAAACCACATATTTTGCTCTATGTATATAAATATCGTCCCATTTTTTCTATCTGATTGAATTGCTGTTCAAATTTTATAATCAAATCTCTAATTTTTCAAAGATTAAATTGTTTGTCT
>JAATVK010000226.1 GCA_014523485.1 Nitrososphaerales archaeon TH5894 | reverse complement strand
AATGAACAGCCACGTAATGACGATTACTACAATGAACAGCCACGTAATGACGATTACTACAATGAACAGCCACGTAATGACGATTACTACAATGAACAGCCACGTAATGACGAATACAATAGAGATGATGGATATAATAATGAAAATACCTATGATAATTCCTATGATAATTCATATGGTTACGAAGACTACGAATACAATTCTTATCATCCATACTAGATAGTGAAAACAAGAAAATAACAATTTATTTTCTCAATTCTTCTTTTTATAGTTATACAATATCTACCAACTCATATTAACCGATTAGCATATATCTTACTTAAATTATTAAGTTCTATATTATTGTAATATTATCTTATTAACAGTTAGTTTGCCACAATTATTTTATATTTTTGTTAATTAGCAATTCTATAATTTCTATTGATTACAAGAGCTAATAGTGGATTATTAATAATTGCTAATCCAAATATCGAGTCGAGACTTGTGAATTTTAGCAACCAGTAGTTATTAATTCCTCATGAAATAGTACTTATTTAATTGGATAATTAACTGTTTTGAGCATAAAATTAATTATTGTATAAATTTAATGTTGTATCATTCTATTTAAGATTACTATATTTTTTAGAATTGGTATCTGCTATTCTTAAAGGTTCTGGAATATATTCATTTTTTTTTGTTAGGTTTATTACTATGCTAACTGCAGTTTCTAGACTGATTTTATGACCTACACTGACATAGATGTCTTTTTTATTATTCTTTCTAATTCTATATCCTAGAATTTCTTTATTATATTCTATGTAATTATTTTCTAATATTAAACCACATAATAAGTTTTTTGCGACACCTATTGTTGGTTTGTCAATTATTATACCTATATAGCAAGCTAATCCACATTTTCTTGGATGTAAGATTCCATGACCATCAATTAATAGTACATCAAAAGAATTTTTCAATAGCCTTAAGATTTTTAGTAAAGGTTTTGCTTCTTTTAACATAAAAAGTCCAGGAATGTATGGATATGTCACAATACTTTTTTCATTCGCTATCTCGATTAATTCAAGAGTACTTTTATTAACTATTACAGCAGAACAAAAAGCATTCAACTCCTTATAAGATACATCTATACCACAAACAGTATCGACATTATTTAAATAGTCATAAGTTATAACCCTCATAGCAAATTCCTTTTGTAGTTCAATAATTGCTGTATAATTGTCTTTCATTTTTTATTTTGTAATATAGTATAATCACTAAATTATTTATTACAGTTTCATAAAAAGCTATATATGATATAATATAACTATTAATTATTCTTAATATTCCAATGCTATATTCATTACTTATTTTCTTTTGCTTCATCTTCTTTTTTTAAATAGAACCATTCTTTGGAATTATTGAAATCATATTTTTGAAGACTTGTACTCACAATCTATAAATTTATAATTTTTGCTATTGTTATATTTAACATATACCATATAGATAAACAATAAATTTAATTCTTTAGCAAGCTAATGTAACTCATTTAGAATAGGATTATTATGTACTTATTTACCTCCTCAAATATTTCTAAATCTACTATTGCCGATTGTATTTTCACAAAATAAAAAAGAGAAATCCCAAAATAATATTAGTATTATCAACATAGGTTTATTTATTTATTAGAAGGTTGAAAATTTATGAATTTAAATATATAATAAATTCCAAAATAAAGTTACAAAGATAATATTATAGTTTTAATTTAGTCCATTCTCTTTCTTTAATCTTTACTAGGTAAATACTATGTTGAACTTCAACTATTGTATCAAAAAATGATGTTTTAGTTAAAGAATCAGACCAAGTATCTTTAAAAATACGTACGCCAACCAAATTGGTTAATTCATCATTGCTGTACAAAAATACAAAATTTGGGACCTGTTGATGTAATAATAAATCTAGTTCATCACGATAACTTTCATTAACCAGTAAAAGATTTTTGATATCTTCTGAAAAATACATCACGTTTGATGAAATAGTTAATTTATCGTTCCATACAATTGCTTCTAATCTGATGTCCTTGCTAAACCATAATGTTATGTGTAAATCAGTTGAATTATCTTCTATTTTATTATAATGAACATCTTCGTCTTTTAACCAAGTTTTAATTTTATCAGCCATATTAACATATTCCATAAGATTTATGTAAACTGATTAAATATTTAGATGTATGCTAATCTAATTTGGTGAAATAGAATACATAATTTGTGTAAAACTATGCGAATGAAGAAATGCATACAAGACTACGTTCATCACAAAAAATAAAGAAAATATCATGGACTATAAAAGATAGATAAAATAACAAAAAATTAAGTATAAAATTTTGAATTTGTACTTAAAAATGAAATATTATTATCAAACGAAGATTATAGTTATTCATTATGAGTCTTCAATCATCATTAATACCTAGTTTCAAAAAAAGTATATAATACAGTCTATCAATTTGTTTAAAACTTAATCAAATTTATTTATATTAATTATGTACTATTATGTATTACTTAACTATCTTCTAGTTTTAATGATTATATTCTCAAGGAATTTTATTTACTGGAATTTTTTTTCATTTTTCTTGTCTTTAATGCGTGGCATATTGGACATAAAGCTTGACAGTTATTGTAATCGTTATTGGATCGGTCATTGTCTATATGATCAAAGTCATACACATTCAAGAATTTCTTACAACTAGCACATTTGTAATCTTGTTCTCTTAAAATTTGATGTTTAATTTCGTTACTAAAGTACTGACGAATTGCGAATCTTTTTCTTGATTTTATAAGAAAATATAATAATCCAAATCCTATTAAAAATAAACTAAATAAAAGATATCTATTAAATATAAAATTATTATTGTCATCTATATACCTCTCACCGAAAACAAACATAACAATTTGACCTGTAAATATTATTCCCATTGCAAATTTTAAATTTAAATTTTTTTCACGTTTAAACCACCATATGAGTATTGCTACTCCTACGAACCATAATAATATCGAAAGAAAAACAAACTCTTGATTTTTTAAAGATTTTATAAGCAAAGGAGTAGCAATTATCGCAAGGATAATTCCAAAAAATCCTACTATTCCTCTTTGACTGCTTCTCATTTTTTTTAGTGAAAGGTAATAGATATAATAACTTACCATTGTAAAATATTTCTTTATTATCTAATAAATTTAAATTATTAAGTTATACATTTATTTTAAGAAGAGGTATAAATTACATTACCAATATTATATAATTATCCTGAACTTTTAGAGTTTACTAAAAGTGCATGATTGAATATGCTAATTGTGAAATCAATGAGCTTAAAAAATCATTCAAAATTTCAGTATTGCCAAAATACTCCCTCTATATAAAAAGAAGAATTAAAATACAAACAGATCTAGCATTTGGGTTAGGTTAATTTAACTAATTTCAAAGATTGAATAGATGTCTTATCCAATTTTCTTATTGGAAATATTTAATCAAATCATATTGAGAATATCGCTTATTGGTTTAAAGCTGAACTTGAAATTTATTAGGATAGATGCAATTTCGGAATTATACTAAAATAGATAACATAAGTATAGTTTCCACTTTCAATGAATCATTTTTTATTTACTTATTGTATCCAACCTAATTGTCTCATTAGTCCTACCAAATCATAAAATAATCTCTCTTCCATTATTTGTCCATTCTTCCAATGTGCTACTGTGCAGAATTCTATATAAAATTTTTTATTTGTTGGAGGAATAGTTTTTCCATTTTCACCAACCATGGGATTTGTATGTGTACCACTAAAATTAGCAATTGAACAAGTCCAATCCTCTTGACCAAAAAGTACAAGGTATGGATCGTTTTCAATATGATTATCGGGGAACGTATTATAAAATATTTCAGCTTCTTTTTTATGGTTATGTATACCTTTAGTAGGTTCAAATTGACCTGGCCAATATACATTAACATCATTAGTATGAAGTTTATTGAAAGTATCCCAATCTTTTGAATTCCATGCATCATCCAAAATTTTCATTAAATGAATATTTTCTTCAGTATTCATAATTGTTTTACTTATAGGCTAAAATTAAGGATTTCTAGTCAAATAATTTCCTTTTTCTTTATTGAAGAAGAACACATTCATCTTAACAATTAATACTTAATTTAATTTTCATTTAATGATATTAAATAAAATTGCTTAAATTTATTACTCTTACACCCTTAAATCTCTTAATGTACAATAATAAATGGAAAAATGGTAAAAGATCCGGTTTGTGGAATGAATGTTGATGAACTAAAAACACAATATATTTCAAAAGTAAATGGGAAGAAAGTTTTTTTTTGTCGTGAAGCATGTAAACAAGAATTTGATCAAAATCCTAAAAAATATGGATATTGATATATATTAGTTTCATTTTTCTTAAACATTTTTATAATGGTCACTTTATTTTTTTTTGAGAAGTTGTAAATATTATAAAGGGAAAATCTTTCTTTCTACAAGTTAGATACAGATAATTTCAATTAAAGTTCATTTGATCATTTTTGGATAAAACTTAATTTGTATTTGGTGAAGAATGTTTGATATAGTATGTTATCCACTTAATAAACGAAGATGACAGAGAAAGAAGAGACAATTAACACATAAGGAAAAATATTAGTAGTATTATTATTTACAATTATCACTATAACTATACTACATATTTTAATGAATGATAGCATGGCTCAGGAAAAAGGAATTACACCAGTTAATCCAAAAAATGTAACTAATCAAACATTACAGGATATTCCAACTGAAGATCAAGATATGTCAACTGGTCTTGAAAATAACAATTAAAGTTGGTGATCGGATACCATTAGATCAACATTCGTTATCTGCAAAACAGAACTAAGCAACTTACATTTCTCAAGTCCTTTACGAGATAGATAGCCTAGTAGTCATAATCTCAATCATCGTCTAGAACCTTCTATAAGTTTCGGCTAAGGCAATTAATTATTTTTATTTCATTAATTTGGTTTAATAATTTTTAAATATTCTAAAATCCTATAAAATATACTCTTAACTTAACTAGATAGGCCTTAATAGTCATAGTCCTTAACCAATACCTGATTTGTATTGGTCCATTCTAGGCCATGGCTATTAATTCTCAAAGTTAAATAATTTAATTATTCCTTTTGCATTAATCATAATAAATAATAGTAACGAAAGAATTTATTGAAAAAAGCCATAGCCTCCTATTATTCATGAGCCTAAATTCAATAATAAAAGAAGGCTATGTATGCACAAGTCCATTGTATATGATTGGTTGGTAATATCAATTAAGAAATATTCTATTTAATAATTGGAGACATTTTTTTAGTTAGTAGTTAAAAAAGCCATAGCCCGCTATTATTAATGAGGTTTATATCAATAATAATAGAAGGCTATGAAAATCAAGTCTTATGAATTTTCTTTGGACTGTATTCACCTTTACAATACCTGTTATTTAATCCTTTGAGATAAGTTAATTGTTGTTAGTATTATTATTGAAACCCGCGACGATATCCTAACAGTATTCTTTATTTAGTCTCGGGTAAATTTTATCTATTGTTGTGGACGTTTTTTCTTAATTACTTTCATAATGTCAGAAGTCATATCCTCTAAATCTTCATCATCAAACATGTATTCTGTTCCAAAATGCCATTCTTTTATAATATTATGAATATCTTCTCTAAGTTTTGAACACGACGATGATGATAATACCACTACTGACTAAAGGTAATATCGAATATATCTCATTGTATCAATCATTGATTAGTATTGTAATTATATAATTAATGAAAGAATATAATTTGTCGTTAAATTTTAGTTATATCTTATTTTGTCTAATATTATCGATGAATGTTATTATCTAATCTAAAGTATTATTAACTTTGAACTTGTTATTGTAATAGTGGTATCAGAATCATCCACCACCACCAGGAACAGACCTTCTAAAATTCCCTGTGAAATCTGTGGACTTTTGTTCGATACTGTAGATATCAAGGAAGAACACAAAAATTAGAACATGTCGAACATAAAAGGCCCAGTGGTTTAGGTTAATCTATTAAAAAATATTTTATAATAATAGCAGAATTAAATTGTATTTCTTATCTTGCTGAAAATGATAAAACACTAATCAAATAAGAAATATTGATATAGAAAAATATCAATATATAATAACATAAGAATATGTCAACAGATCCACTAAAAAGGGAAGAAACTATTCTTACTAATAATTATAATTTTACAGAGAATCTTAAGAAGGAATTATCTGAAACTACATATGGTTCGGAATTGATAGAAGCATTCCTCTACCCACTATATAAAAGACTCCACCAAACTGGTCTAGATTTAGCAAAGCCTGAATCGGACTATAAAGATTCTTATTCAGTTTAGATATCTTTATAGTTCCGTATTTGGGTTATATTTTTAAAGATTAAATAATATATTAAATTTTATTAGTCCTTATTTTCTTATTTTGTTTGTTTATACCCAACTATGTTTGTTTATACTAACATTCTTTAGAATTTTTCTAATTTTTCAACAGGTGTTAATATATGATATTGTTGATAAGATAATATCGATAGTATTATTATGAGCACCGAAAAAAATAATGATATTGTTAGAAAAAGACAAGAAGATATTGATGCTAAAAAAAACAACAACAACAGCAGCAGAAAAAAATAACGAGATTGAAGAAACACTTAACACCGTTTCTTATAAAGACATAAAAGAATCAAAGAAAGAGGCTAGTCAAATAGGAGATTCTGATCGTGAATAAAAAATTATTAATAATAATGCGAATTATTAGCCAACGATAACCACACCTGTCACGAATGGATGTATTGTACAATGATAACCAACTTCTCCTGCTGAATCAAATACATTTTCAAATGTGTCCCCTGGAGATATTGGACCAGCATCAAATAGTCCTTCTTCATCAGAAGTTACAGTATGTTGTATTGAATCATCATTTGTCCAAGAAACAATGCTTCCTGTTGGCACGTTGATTTGAGGAGGATCGAATGACAAGTCATTGTTTGGATCGGCTGCTCCAGGTGCTATCGATACTGAAGAACCTTCTTCTTGAGAAAGTACAGGTGTTATAGTTGTTGTTTTTATTGGATTCGCTAAAAGTCCCATGGAGAGCATAATGCTTGTCATTATTATTAGTCTAGAAATGATGATAACTTTCATTGTATGCTATGGTGAATTTTAATATATAAAAAACGATATCTAATTAATTTAACTTT
>JAATVK010000225.1 GCA_014523485.1 Nitrososphaerales archaeon TH5894 | reverse complement strand
TTATTTAAGGGTAGACTAAAGAAGAACTTTGCTCCAATTCCTGATTTATGGTTTTGTGCCCAAATTCGGCCTCCATGAGCATCTATAATATTTTTTGAAATGTATAAGCCCAAACCTGTTCCTTTATCAGATTTCGTAGCAAATTTACAAAATAAACGTGGAAAAATTTCAGGATGGATTCCACTTCCAGTATCTTCTACGCTAACAATAATACTGTTGTTTGTATTTTCTATTTTGATCTTTATAAACCCCTCATCGGTAAATTTTAATGCATTACTTAATAAATTACTAACTACTTGATTGATTCTTTCTTTATCTCCAAATACTTTTATGTCAATAGGCTCATACAATATTTTTATATTTTTAGTTCCTATATCTCCTGAAGAAACTTGATTTTGGATGTCTCTAATAGAATTAGATATAATATCATTAAGATTAAAATAGACTTTGTCTAGCTTTAATGAATTACTTTCAATCTTAGTAACATCCAGAATATCAGATGCTAATCTGTCTAACCTTTTAGCATTACGTATGATCAATTGAATCTGTTCTTCTTCTACTTTGACGGTTTTAGTTTTAGGATCAAGATCTTCTTCAATTAATTCGACTTCTCCAAGGATAGGCATTATTGGAGTTCTTAATTCATGTGCAGCGATATTGATAAATTCTTTTTGCATTTTATCATGTACTTTTAATTGTTCATTTGCTTCTTCAAGAAGCTCGTTTGACCTCACAAGGGATATATTTGTATTTTTTAATTCACCTGTCCTTGTATTGACTTCTCTTTCTAATCTCTTATTCCATGATAAAATTAGATAGATAATTCCAAAAGTAACTGAACCAGTTATAACTACAATTAGAGTACTAAAATTATTTTGTTGTGCTATTAGGGAACCTACATTACTTGCCAATTGATGCGGAAAACTTACGTATAATGTCCATAGATATTTTCCATTTATTACAATCGGTTCATATGAGAGTGTTATAGTTGATCCATTATAGGTTAAATCTTCTGCTAAAGATTTTCCTTCTAAACCTTTTTTTATAATTTTATTATAACTTTCCCTCAGATCATTGGGTATTAAAGATTGGAATTCATTTGATATATAATTATTACCTATTAGTGACTGATTTCTTGCGTATATTATAACACCATCTCGATCCATCAATCCTACATTTCCAATAATTGAAGATGTCATTTCATTTTGAAGAAAGATACCGAGTGATTTTACACTTATTGCTGCTACAAGTACTCCATTAAATATTTGTTGGGCATTATAAGTATTGTTTTGGTATTTTAATATTTGTTGTTTAATTAAAGGGTAAGAAATGTATAAAAACGATGATGGGGTTCCTTTAGATGTAATTGAAGTACTATAATATGGAGTCAGTGTCTTTTTAGGATTAAGGAAAAAAGGTTGATTTTGAGTATCTAAAATTTCATTAGCTTTATCAGTTTGATATATTTTACTAGACGTCACAATTCTGCCATTCACATCTATCCAGTAATATGCATCTGTAATATTGAGTGTAGACGATTGTGCGGAATAAAGTAGGTTTTGAACTTGATCAATATCACTTTCAAAAAGAAAGGGGGAGGATGTTAAAACTTTTAAGTTAGAGTTTATAGAGTCAAGACTATGAACAAGTATCCTAGATAAATCGTAGGCTTGAATTCTAGCATTGGATTTAATATCCTCTTCTGCTATTTTCTTTATTTCGTCGGCTGTAAAAGAAGCCGATTGATAAGATATGATAGATAGAGAACCAATTCCAATAATAATTATTATCAATAATAATGAAACATTATTTTTGAAAACTGATAGATCTATCAACTATTGACAATATCATGTTTATTTAAGATGAATAAATTAAATAGGAATAATTCTTATAGTAAATTTCTCTATATTGTTCTTTATTCGCTAGCTTATTATAATTGTTTGTTGAATTTATTCGTTTATTAATTAAAAGGAAACAATAATCATTAAAGCATGCCAAAATTAAACTGTTGAATGTAATTTTTTATACTTTCTTTTTGTTGGATTACCACATATTTCGCATTCTTTGATAGTTGATGGATATTGTTTTCTACACGTTTTACAAAAATTCTTCCATTTTCTTATTGTTACTATACCAGCATTACCTAAAGAAACGGTCTTAATATTGAGGAAATTAGATACGTTTAAAACTGAATAATCATCAGATACTAAAATTCTATTCAATTGGTAAGCTAAAGATATAATAGAAATATCAGCCTGTGAAAGTTTTTTTATATCACCCAAAAGATTTGCATTATAAATTATTTTATCAACTGATTCTTTCGTTGGGTCTTGTATAACTAAGGCACCTGATGAAATTAATAAATCTAAAGTTATAGAGGATTTTAATATATGTTTAATCTCTTGTAGAATAGAGGTCGTTGTATAGAATTTACAGTAGAGAGAGCGATAGAAACCTGCATAAAAAGCACTAGAATCTAAAATGAAAATGTTAGAATCCAAGTTTTTCAAGTTGTCTAAAGCCCTTCTTTGTTAATCTTATAAAACGAGCATTAATTGGAAACCGAGTTATTTTTATAGTACTACCTTCTTCGACCAAAAATTTATCTTGGCCATCAATTATTAAATCCATCTTGTTATTGCTATAAATTTCAATCTCCTCTGGAGGTATTATTATAGATGGTAATTTATTAATTGAAGCTATTGGGGTAATTATTAAGCAGTTTAATTCTTCATGTAATAAAGGTCCTCCTACAGAAATTGAATGACCAGTTGATCCAGTTGAAGTAGATATTATTATTCCATCCATGCGCTGACTAACTACACCATCTCTAAATTTTACCGTTACAGTAGGCGTTCTGGTAAGATTAGTTCTAAAAAGTAAGATATCATTTAACCCGGGAGGAAAGAGTTTATTGGTTAAAGAAGCTTGGATTCTAATTCTTTCATCATAATAATAACTACCATTTAAAATTGCATCTAGAGCATAATCAATTTGATCCAATTTAATTTCAGAAAGTATGCCTCGAGTACCTCCCACATTAATACTAAAAACAGGAATATCACTTGGATGGAATCTAAAAGCTCGTAAAGTTGTACCGTCTCCTCCTAGGGCGATTATAAGATCAATTTCATTTACTACGGAAGTAAAATTAGAACTGTTATTTTTAAAATTTGAGGTTTCAAACGGGGGGATACATGATACCTTAATACTTTTTCTTGAAAGCATTTTTGCAATATACTCAGATGCTTCATATGCTGTATTATTTCGATTCTTGGTAATAATAGCAACTCGTTCAATTTTTTTAATCATAAATCGTACATTATAACAATATTATAGTCTTAAATGCATTTTTATTGTCCAGTTATTAAAATTATTCTCTTTAACAAAAATATAGAAAATGATATGCCGTGCTATAATAGATTGAGGTTCAAAAAAAAATATTTAAATTGTCTTAGAAATAAAGCACCAACACCAGATTGTAATATATTGGGCCGATAGCTCAGCTTGGTGGAGCGTTCGACTGATAATCGAAAGGTCGAGGGTTCAACTCCCTTTCGGCCCATGATTTTATTATTATACCTATAATCACACTGATACATAGCGATGATGAAACTTAAATATTATAATTCACTTCAAGATTCACTTTTAATTGAATTAATTTTTCAGTTAATGTTTAAATTCTATATAATATTATAGTAATTGTAAGATATTGTTAATTATTTTATATTAAAGGATCTAATCTGATTGAGAAATTAGACTTTTCTATATTCACTACTTCAAGGCCATATAGTCTTAAATATGGATATGTTAAATGGATACATATTACATCATTAAAATTCTTGATTGTAAGCTTATAATCAAATAACCCTGGAGATAATTCAGACCTAATTCCTGTTTGAAGTAGTAGAAAAGAAAGATCTAACTTTTCTTTCAAGGCATTAATCAATTTATACACATCTATATTTTTATATCTATCAAAATTTAAAATACTAAATATCATCGAATTGGTTTTAATATTCTTTATTTCAGTAGAAATAGGATTAATTAATAAATCAGTGGTTAAATTATCATTTAAATTCTCAATATTTGTTTCCAAATTTAAATCTATTAACTTAACGAATTTGTCGTAATCATTAGAATCTACGGCATTAAATCGGATCAAATTTAAAAGAAAAGGAATATCTTTGGCAATTTTAGTGTCCAATAATAGCATATGGGAATTACTAATACAATTAGTAATGAAATTAAACAAAAACAAAATAATGTATCTCATTTCTAGGTTTGGATCATATTCTAATAGTACTATAGATTTCTTAGTAAATCCACCATTTAGATCTGTGTTAAGTGAAAGATGACCAGAATCAATTTTAATAATTTTGTTTTGGATAAATAATTTATTGGTTGGTGAATTAAGAATCTGATTTAAGATATCATCATAGTGAAAAATTGGTTCATACGTTTTAAAAATTCCATTATTTAAGGTATATACAAATGAATTTTTCTTTATATCTATACCTCCTAACTTTGTTAAATTCATCTCTCTTACATTGATATGATTAAATTGATTTTTTTTAAGAATTACAATCCCATCAACAAGATAATCCAACGTTGTTAATTCGTTTCCCTCATTTACTAAAATTAATCTACCACCTGCTCTTTCTAACCATGTTTGTAAAACACGTTCATTATTTAGTCTCGATTCACGATCCATGAATGAAGCTATCCCATCCCAACTATCTACTATTATGAGAGGAGATCTTACATCCATCAATTGATTTGTTATACGTTCGAAAAGAGATTCTGGTTCATCTAAACGTGCATCTTCAAAAAAAGGTTCTAAACTATTTACATTTTTAGAAGATTTATTATGATTATTTGTATATTTAATTTTAAGATATTTATTAATCCACTTAAAGTAATAAAATAATTTATTAGGCGATACTCTTGTAGAAATATAAAAGAAATTATTTTTTATATTTAATGCTTTAAGAATTGTCAAACATAGTGCAGTTTTTCCTGCTCCTGGTTCTCCTTTAATCAATAAGGAATAAGTTTCATTATTTAAAAATTGTAACAGATCATCAGGAATTTTAAAAGAAATATCATAATTTTTAGTCATTGCCCAACCTCACTTGAGTTAATAAATATTCTGTTATAATAATAGTTCTCCATATCAAAATATAAAAAATATCCTTAAAATAATGAGGTATTAAATTAAGATAACCACGGGTTGATATTTTTTTGGAAACGTAATGCATCTATTAAGCCTTCTGCATAACCTATACTAAGTATTCCTAATTCAAATTTATGCTGATTGAAAAATCTTTCGGCATCCAATAAATAATATTCAGCATTCTCTAATACATGATCCAGTTCTTTATCCTGTTCATTGAGTATAGAAGCAGAATTTTTTTCTCTTTCAAGATACGATTTCATATTTTTCAAAGCATATTTAGCTTTTGGTAAATATTTTTCTAACATTGTTACTGCAACATGTCGAAAGAATTGAGTATTATCCAATGGAGGATCTTTATTTGGATAAAGAGATGTTATAGAATCAATTTCTGTAAAATGAAGATGACCTGTTACTATGATAGAATGAGGTCCTTTACCAAAATCTATTTTTTTTATGGATTTAACTTTTCCTCCTAGGATACTTTGATCTTTAGTTCCTATTCTAGATGCTACTATAATAAATAACTCGTCAGAAATGATTTTATAACGGATATTTTCCTCGACTTCAAGAAGCATATCTATAGCCCTTGCTGGGTCGAGAAAGAAAAAGCTCTTTTCATTGTTATTATTGTATTCTGTTAGGATTAAAGTATGATTTCCTACTCTTAGATTTTCGTAAATAATATTATAGACACTTATTGCAGACATAGGATCAGACATTATTGTTGTCGTCCTTCCAAATTTGTAGTTATGCAATCCAATTTCACCGATCAAAGATGACATTCCAGAAACACCATGAATTATTTTTATTTCAATTAAGTTTTTTTTCGCTCTTACATAAAGTTCATTGAAGGTGGTTCCCATAAAAGGATCGCCATAAGTCAATATGGCTACATTATCATCTTTTGATCTAGAGATGATAGATCTCGCATCTTCGATAAACCAACGCGAAACTATTTGTATACTTTTATTACCATTTTCTAGTAAATTTTTTAATTGCCTGATATCATCATCATCAATATAACCAGTAAATCTTTCTATATAGATAAATTGACATTTTTTTAAAGTCTCTCTTGCTAACAGACTTAATCCAGCGTAACCATTTATTCCAAGTCCAACAAAACATAACATATTATGTATTTAAAGCGCTATTATTATCTCCAATATTATTTATTCTGTCTATTATACATCCTTGACATATGAAATAGGGCTCTTTTGTAGACTTCAATTCCGGAAAGGTATTCTTCTATATTTACATGTTCATTAACACTATGAGAAGAATGTGGATCTCCAGGACCGTAAGTAACTACAGGAATTTTAAATGCATTTCCGATAATATTCATGTCACCAGTTCCTGTTTTTCTTAGTAATGCAGGTCTTTTTTTACAAATGTCAAGAATAGAAAGAACGAGAGATCTAACTAATGGAGAGGTAAAATCCGCTTCGAATGGTTCTGTGAAATCTTCAATTATAAAATTAGTTTTTATTTCATTTTCTTTTGATATTTTTGAAATGAGAATTTTTATAGAATCAAAAACTTGTTGACAGGTGATCCCATTGGGAATTCTAATATCCATTGTTATTTTACACTTTTGAGGAGTGACATTGTGACTAGATCCACCCAAAATTTCTGTAAGACAACAACTAACAGAGTTACTTCTTTTTTCTTTCTCATAATTCTTATTTAAAGCATTTTTTATCTCATTCCAAAAATTATAGGCTTCTTCAATAGAGTTTTTTGCTAACCAAGGAGCACTTGCATGTGCACTATCTAAAGCATCACATATTAATTTAAGAGCTAACCGTCCCTTATAGGAAATTGTAATATTTTCTATACCACTTGGTTCACCAAATATGGCGTAATCTAAATCCAAATTATTCTTAACAAGATGCTTACTACCTGTTGCATTTCCTTCCTCATCAACTACACCAGCAAATACTATAGTACCATTTTGTTTAGGGAACTCAGAGGCGGCCAAAAGCATAGAGATTAATGGAGCTTTAGCATCTGATGCACCTCTACCATACAGGAAACCATTTTCTATCCTTACAGGAACTTTATTTGGAACAGTATCCATATGACCACAAAGCAATATTCTTGGATACCCTCTTCCTTTGATGGCAATAATATTTCCAACGCTATCTATATGAACTTGTTCAAACCCAAGTTCATTAACACACTTATCCTTTATTAGATTAGCTAATGGACCTTCAGATCTAGATGGAGTATAAAGATTAAGTGACTTTTTTAAGAGTTCTATTGCATAATTAGATGAGACCAATGTTTATCTAATTATTTTGGTATTGTAAAGAGTAATCTACGATCATATTTTGAATATTTATTTCAGTAATTTTTACTGTATTTTTGAACTCTGTTGTATTATTAACTTCATGTACTAATAGGCCGTCTTTTGAACTTTCCATTAAATCTACTCCTACAATCTTTCCACCGACAGCTCGAGAAGATTTAATACATATATCTTCCAGTTCATTTGTAACAGGACAGTTTTCAGCTCTACCTCCTAATGCCATATTAGTTTTCCATTCATCAGATTCAGAGTATCTATATATTGCAGCAACAACAACATCACCTACTACTATAGCTCTTATATCACGAGGTGGTCTAGAAACAAATTCTTCTAGATAATATACATGGTAAAGAGGAAACATATGCTCTCTATCTTCCAAGACAGCTTTTGCTGCATCTTTATCTCGTAATAATGCTATCAATCTACCCCAGCTTCCTATTGTAGGCTTAATAATAGCAGGATATCCAAAAGTTTCTAATGCTGAAAGTGCAGAATCGGGTGAAAAAGCAGTTATTACTTTGGGGGTTCGTATACCTTTCTTTTGTAGTAACATATGAGTAAATAATTTGTTTCCACAAGTAACATTAGTGTTTAACGGATTAATTACATTTGCTCCTAATCCTTCTAACGCTGCAGTAGAATGGAGGTTCTTGAAATAACTAACACATCTTTGAATAATGGTTCGATTAGTATATTCAGAAGAGAGTATATTTAAATCTAAAACAATATCTTTGCAATCAATTTTCTTTATTTCAATTCCTTTCTTTTTAGCAGCTTCATAGATAGCCTTTTCTTCCCATCTTATATTATCATAAAGAAGTGTGAGAGAAGAAGATGTATTCTTTCCCTCAGTCACTGTCCCCAATCCTCGCCGACTACTTGAGCGGGTTTTGTAGTAAATCCACCTTCATTTTTTACCAATTCATAGCTTGATCCACAATCTGGACA
>JAATVK010000224.1 GCA_014523485.1 Nitrososphaerales archaeon TH5894 | reverse complement strand
TCTAACGAAGGTGATTCAAATTTTTCTTTAGAACAAGTACTTTCCAATTCAAATATTACTACATCTAATAATCCTAATAATTTAAAAAAACTTCTTCTTCTTAATGGTAGTTGGAACTTAGATGTAAAAAATGGGAATATTGTATCATTTGATGCTAAAATATCTACAATAAATAAAGATGGAATGTCTCCACATATGTATGAAATTCTAAATCTAGTAGTTGTAAATGGTAATACTCCTATTAAATTATCTCAAAATGATAGTACTATTATAGAAGGTAGAGCAGACATTATAACTCCTGATAATATTAAAAACATTGGTCTTTATTTAATTTTGCAAGAAAATTCAATAAGTATTATTTTAGACCCCAAAATATTAGGAAATGATTACAATGGACAACCTATTTATGGATTAACCAATTTTATGAAAAATTAGATGTTTACCCAATTATTTGTCCAATATGGTTACTGTTTAACTTTACATATTACGTCATACTAAACTAAACCTATAATAGATGCTTTTTAATAAATTTAAATAATGACAATTTCTATTGTAGCAACAGAGGAAGAGCGTAACGGCATCAAATTTAAGAATTTACATAATGAACAATTAGTTCAAGGAACTACATTAGTAAAGCGAGGTTTTGCTCATATGCAAAAACACGGTGTTATTATGGATGTTACTACTGTAGAACAGGCACAAATCGCAGAAGATGCTGGTGCTGTCGCAGTCATGGTTTTAGATAAATTACCTTATGATGTTAGAAAGGCTGGAGGAGTCGCTAGGACTGCTAGTATCAAAGTTATTGAAGAAATAATGAATGAAATTACAATACCACTTATGGCTAAATGTAGGATTGGGCATATATCAGAAGCAAAAATACTGGAAGTGATAGGTGTTGATATGATTGATGAGAGTGAAGTCCTTACACCTGCAGATGAGGAGAATCATATATGGAAATGGGACTATACTACTCCTTTTGTAAATGGTGCAAAGAATCTAGGCGAGGCACTACGAAGAATAGAAGAAGGAAGTTCTATGATTAGAACTAAAGGTGAGCCAGGAACTGGAAATATTGCAGAAGCTATACGACATATTAAACAAGTAAATAATGATATCAGAAAACTTAGATCTTTCTATTTTGATAAAGACGACCAAGAATTAATTAAATTCTCCCGAGAACTTAAAATTTCTTATCCATTAATTAAGGAAACTGCTAAACTAGCTAGATTACCAGTAGTAAATTTTGCGGCAGGTGGTATATCAACACCTGCTGATGCAGCATTAGTTATGAATTTAGGATGTGATGGTGTTTTCGTTGGCTCTGGTATTTTTAAAGCTGAAGATCCAGTACAAAGAGCTAAATCAATAGTCTTAGCTACAACATATTATGATGATCCTACGATAGTTATGGAAGCTCAAAAATTAGTAGATGAGAAAAAGTCGCTATTAGGTCTAGATACTAAAAGTCTTGAATTACGTATGCAGGAAAGAGGCCCTATGATTTGAGCAATATTAAGGTAGGAGTACTAGGAATTCAAGGAGATATAGAAGAAAATGTATTAGCAACAGCTGAGGCATTAAAGAAGCTAAACTTACGAGGAACCGTGGAGTCAGTTCGCTATTCTGAATCCATAGCAGATTTAGATGGTTTAATATTACCAGGTGGTGAAAGTACTGTAATTGGAAGTTTGCTCTCTATTCAAGGTAAAGTCTTTCAAACTATAGAGAAGAAAATCACTGAAGGTATGCCTGTATTAGGTACGTGTGCAGGTTTGATAATGTTATCAAAACGAACATATGATAAAGTTGTTGGAGAGACAAAACAAAAATTATTTGGAATGTTAGATGTTGTAATTGAACGAAATGCATTCGGAAGACAACATGAATCCTTTGAAGCAGATCTTGAAATTCCAGTTTTAGGTAAGGAACCTTTTAGAGGAATTTTCATAAGATCGCCTATAGTAAATAATGTAGGAGAGAGTGTAACTATCCTAACTAAACTCAATGATAAAATTGTTGCCGTAAAACAAAATAATATTATTGGAACATCATTTCATCCGGAACTTTCATCAGATAGAAGATTACATGAATTATTTATCAAAGATATTGTAGGATTTAGAAAAGATTAATTTATATAACATGCGGGGGGTGGGATTTGAACCCACGAACCTCTAAAGGACGGGATCACCCATTTTTTAGATCTTAAGTCCCGCGTCTCCAAATTGTTTGTTATTTGGCCGGGCTCTACGACCCCCGCCCATTAAGCAAGTCTGATAACCCTGATATTAAACTTTACAAAGTAATTTTAATACATAACTTCTTTGTCATCTTATAATAGCTATTTTTAATTTGACAATTTATGGAAAGGGTACTGCCTTAAAAGGAAGTATAAATGGCACTTCGTCTTCCTCTTCCTTATCATCCTTCTCTTCCTCTTCTTCCTTATCTTCCCTTATGTTATTATCATCATCATTATTGTTATCGTCAAACAATTCATTTAGAGAAGCATCCTCAAAATCCTCTTCCTCTTCTTCCTTATCTTCCCTTACATTATCATCATTACTATCTCTATTATCATCCTCTTCCTTATCTTCCCTTACATTATCATCATTACTATCTCTATTATCATCCTCTTCCTTATCTTCCCTTACATTATCATCATTACTATCTCTATTATCATCCTCCTGTCCTAGGAGATTATAATTATGTGAAGAAATATCAATACTTAAAAGTAGTAAAATACTTAGTAAAAATGGAAGATAAATTTCTTTTCTAAACAATTATAGTGCTATTACTCATATTATTTTAAATTATATTAGCTTTAAGTAACGTATTACTAGATAATAATACTGGTATATTTGATAGAAGTAATTTCTATATGAAACTATCATTAGATTGTTTGTATATTATTATCCTATTCTTTTCATTTTCGAACCACATTTTGGACACATTAAATTATCATGCTTAGTTCCACATACCATACAATAATAGTTAATCTTGTTAGAATTAAACATGGAAAAATTCTCTACTCCTCCTCCAAATTTTCTCATTTCTCTTCTTCTTATGTAAAAGCTTAAAAATAAAACTATTGGAATTATTACAATTATTGAATAGGGAAATGGAATTATAAAAGAAATTACAATACTAATTGCAAAATATATTGATATCCATTTCAATTGTTGTAAAATAAAATTTTTATTATTCAATAACTATATTATATATTTCATATAAATAAATCTTGATTTACTTTTAATTATTAAAATTTTTTTGATTTAATAGCCCACCAAACAGTTAATTAATATAACGATAAGATTCGTTTGTATCTAAATAACTCTCAATGATTGATATAACTTTAGGACATACTCCAGATGCAGATGATGCTTTTATGTTTTATGGATTAGCAAGTGGAAATGTAGAGTCTAATGAATTTCATATTACTCATGTAATTGAAGATATTGAAAAGCTTAATAAACGTGCATTAAATAATGAGTTAGACATAACAGCTATATCCGTTTATGCCTATGCTTTTCTTAAGGATTACATAATTCTTCGAAGTGGAGGAAGTTTTGGACTAAATTACGGTCCAGTTATTTTAGCAAAAGAGATGTTTTTAAAAGATGATTTAAATAAAAAAATAATAGCTATACCTGGAAAGATGACTTCAGCGTATTTATTATTATCTCTTTTGTTAGGTAATTTTAAAGAAAAAGAATTACCTTTTCATATTATACCTCAAGCAATAATAGACAATCAAGTCGATGCGGGTTTAGTAATACATGAAATTCAACTTACATACAAGTCATTAAATCTACATAAAATTATAGATTTAGGATCTTGGTGGAATAAACTTACTAACGGTTTGCCTGTACCATTGGGTATAAATGTTGCAAATAATAAAACATTAACACTAGAACAGATTAGACGTTTTGACTATGTGTTTAAAAATTCGATAATTTATGGTCTAAATAATATAGAAGAAGCATTAGAATATGCAATGAAATATGGAAGAGGTCAATCAAAAGATATGATATCTAAATTTATTAAAATGTATGTGAATGAAATCACTGTTGATATGGGTGAAAGGGGAAAAACATCTATTGAACGAATCTTTCAATTGGCATCTGAAAAAAAGATTATATCTCCATTTCAAATCTATTTTGCCTAGTTATAGAACTTTATAAAATCAGATTAAAATAACACCCTTATTTAATTAAGTTCCTTAACTTATTAGAGCCGAATATATGATAAAAAAGTAATAATAGTTTATTGTAGATTTTATAATTTTTGGATATTATTGACTTGTATAACTATTAGTATTTTTCTATTACTTTAAAAAATGTATCTCGTTGAGCAGGTTTTCTTTTTATTTCTTTGATCAAATTTACAAGTTCTTGTATGGATATACCACTAGTTTTTCCCGCAGCACGAAATATTTCTTCTGAAAAAGCTGTACCAACTAAATCATTACCTCCATATGTAAGTGCTACTTGTGCTATTTTTTTACCTAGAGAAACCCAATAAACTGATATGTTATCTAAAACATCTTTTAATAACAATCTAGCAATAGCTATTATTCTTAAGTCATAAGTAGAGGGACTTTCTCTAACAATCAATTTTTTCTTCTCTAGTTCAGTATTTTCTAGACTAAACTTAAGTGGTATAAAAGTATTGAAACCATGAGTTTTTTTATTGAGATCTCTAATTTTTATAATATGATCGATTATATGTTCTGGCTTCTCAATATGTCCAAAAAGCATAGTCGAATTAGTTTTTAAACCAATTTCATGAGCTTGTTTAGCTGTATCAAGCCATTCTTCTCCTGAGCATTTTCCTCTTACAATAATATTTCTTATATCTGAGCTAAAAATTTCTGCTCCTCCGCCGGGAAGAGCATCCAAACCAGAATCTTTTAATCTTAATAAAATCTCTTTAACTGAGTTTTTGGTTAATTTAGATATGAAAAATATTTCAGCAGGAGTTAGAGCTTTAATTTTTACAAACGGAAATTCTTTTTTTATATTCTTTATCATGTTTTCGTAATATTCCAAACCAAGTTTTGGATGAAATCCTCCAACTATGTGTAATTCTGAAGCACCCATCTGTTCTATAGCTATTCTAGCTCTTTCAACAATCTGTTCATTAGTTAATGTATAAGCATCATCTTCATGTCCTTTCCTATAAAAAGCACATAAAGAACAACTTGCGGCACAAACATTAGTATAATTTAAATAGTATGATGAAACAAAAGTCACAGTATTTCCTTTTGATTTTCTTCTAATTTGATCAGCAACAGAACCTAATATGAATAGATTTTCTTCAAATAATTGTAAACCATCATTATACGTTAATTCCTCTCCAGATAATATTTTTTCAATAGCTTGTGTAGGTTGTGATATAATACTATTAATACTATTAGTAATCAATTTAGTTATAATAAATTAATTTATTAATTGATATATATTCTTCTATATTACAGAGGATACATTTTCTTGTAAAGAATAAATAGAATAATCAAACTATAATTTTCAATTGCAAAATAGTTTAAATTATATTGTTTCAAAATCGGAAATTGGATATATTTTAAATAATGTATTAAAAGGAGATAGACTTAATCTTCATGATTGTAAGGAATTAATAAAATCTGACGATCTATATACAATCGGCCTTATTGCCAGTACTCTTAGAAAAATTCTTTTTGGTAATACAACCACTTTTATAAATAATATTATTTTGAATTATACTAATGTTTGTGTAACCTACTGTAAATTTTGTGCTTTTTATCGACCTCCGGGCCATGAAGAATCCTATACACACAATATTAAAGACATAATGAAGAGAATCGCCTTGTCAAATGAAATGTTTGGAATTACTCAAATTCTTTTTCAAGGGGGACATAACCCAAATTTATCTATTGAATATTATGAAGAAATATTCAATGAAATAAAAAAATTTTATCCATCAATTGCCATTCATGGTCTTTCTGCTTCTGAAATTGATATGATATCTAAAGTCGAAAGAAGTAGTATCAAGGAAGTAATATCTAGACTAAAAGATGCAGGATTGGATTCATTACCAGGAGCAGGAGCAGAAATTCTGGATGATAGAGTAAAATCAGTAATAAGTCCTCTTAAGATAAAAAGTAACCAATGGCTAAACATTATGAAGGAGGCACATGATCTTGGAATCAAGTCGTCCGCAACAATGATGTATGGAACAGTAGAAACCGATGATGAAATAGCACAACATATAATGAAAATATCTGAATTACAACAAAAAACTAATGGATTATAGCTTTTATTCCTTGGGGATTTGAAC
>JAATVK010000223.1 GCA_014523485.1 Nitrososphaerales archaeon TH5894 | reverse complement strand
TTTTTATTCTTTCTATAATTTGGGATACATATTCTTCAGAAGTAAATTCTCTATTTTTAATACCATTTATAACTTGTTCAATATTTAGGGTATACAGATTAGACATATTAACTCATAACTGGACCTCTTACAAACTTGTCTTTTAGGTTTTTAGCTATTTGATCAATATTAAGAGTTGGCTCTATAATCGTATCTTCTCTTAATTCTGACAATTTTTTGAAAGATAATACTAATGACGGATTGTTCTCTTCAAATGAAATTTCATCTAATTTATCCAAATATTTTATTATCTTTTCAATTTGTTTAGTATAAGTTTCAAATTCAGTTTCAGTTAAATCTATCTTTGAAAGTTTACTCAAATGTTTTAGTTGATCTTTTGTAATCATGTTTGATCTATCACTTTTCTTCCCCTTCTTTGTTTCTTCTATGGCGCAAGTCTATCAATATCTCTTGGATATAATATAGCATCACGAATATTGTCTATTTTTGTGAGAGTCATTAAAAGCCGTTCCAATCCTACGCCACACCCAGCGTGTGGAGGTACTCCATAATTAAATATTCTCAAATGGTAGTCAAATGAATTCAAATTCAATCCTTTTTTCTTCATTCTATCTATAAGAATTTCTTTATTACTAATTCTTGTGCTTCCAGATGATATTTCTAATGATCCATACATTAGATCAAAAGATTCACAAATTTTTGAATCATTTTGATTCTCTTTCACATAAAATGGTTTAGCTGCCGTGGGCCAATCTGTTATGAAATAAAAATTATTATTTAATCGATCGTCATCAAGTTTTTTAATGAGCTGCGGAGATAGATCATCTCCCCATCTTATCTTTTCTCCGATATTTCTCAGTTTTTCAGTTAATTCTGAATATTTTAATCTTGGAAATGATTTATTGTTATCATTAATTTTTTTTTCAATGTCTAATTCAGGACTTTTTTTAATATTATCATCTTCAGACAATGACTTTATAATAAATTGAATTATTTTCTCTAATAATACCATAATATCATTATAGTCTACAAAAGCAGATTCAATATCTATCGATGTAGCTTCTGATAAGTGTCTATTAGTACGAGAAGGTTCAGCTCTGAAAATTGGTCCTATCTCAAAGACTTTTTCAAAAGCCATTGTAAGTTGTTCTTTATATATCTGAGGACTCTGAGCCAAAAATGCCTCCCTCTCGTAATAGAATATTGGGAAAAGGGCAGTCCCTCCCTCTGAAGCTGTCGCTATTATCTTAGGTGTATTTACCTCTATAAATTTCTCGTTTGAAAGAAAAGTGCGGATATATTTTAAAATGTTATTACGAATGATAAAAATATCTTGTAAATACTTTCTTCTCAAATCTATCGCTCTAAAATCTAATCTAGTATCAATTCCTGCAGGCTTTCTATTCTGTACCATAAACGGCGGAGCCTGTATAGGAATTGAAAAAACCTTTAGTTCTAGTGGAATTATCTCAATTCCATTGGGTGCTTTTCTTTGAGAAATAACCTTTCCACTTACTCCTAGAGATGTATGTTCCTTTAACTGCAAGACTTGTTCATATACTAAATCGGGACATTGACCTTTTTTAGCAATTATTTGAGTATCTCCATCTTTATCTCTTAGCATAATAAATTGAATATTGCCATGGTCCCTAATGCTGGAAATCCATCCCATTAGAATAACTGTTATTCCTTCCAGAGAGGGATTAATCTCTGATGAATAGTGGGATTTTCTCCAATTTCCTAATTCCTCTTCCCTTAATATACTACTACTATTATTCAATTTTAATACCTAAATAACATATGAAAATTATACTCGACTAATTTATCCATAACGTTTCTAATATACATTCATATACTATAATCAATTTTTTAATATGTTATAACACTGATATTATAATATTTGGTTCTGTTGATTCTAGGGGTGTTGTGTGATAGCTTTATGAGTTAAATCTGTAGATTTTATAGGATAACACTAATTCATTTAATCTTTCTCTAACATAATTTATATTAAGTTGCTGACTATTCTGTATAACTTGTATTACTCCTTCGGGGTCTTGATAGAATAGGGCAAAATCCTGAGTATCAATTAATTCATGAGAAATAATAAATATTAATATTCATTTTACAGAGGAGATAGACCCATTTTGGAGCTTGTGATAGAGATTACTGAGTGTAAAACTGAATTTCTCTATAAGAGTTATAATCACTTCCACTATTACCGTGTCCTATGATTCTTACTTTATTGCTTTGTATATTCAAGTCTGATAGGTCATATTCTATTAAAGTACCTTGGGGTCTATTTGCTTGGTTGATAAATTGTTTTCCATTAATTTCAAACATATATGCTTTGTCATAATGATAGCCTGTCAGTCCTACTTTAGTAATAGGATAAACATTATTGAATGTGAATTCAATCCATTGCCCATCACCATTTGCTGACCACCTGGTAGCAAAGTCCCCATCTGCAGCTTTTGATGCTTCCTTACCAGACTCCTGTGCTGATGCTACTACGGAAATTGGAGTTAGTTTATTTGAAGAAGGTGGTGGGGGTGAAGGAGGTGTAAATCCACCATCAAATTTGTTAAAGTACGCTAAATCACTCGTTACAACTGTACCAGAATTGAGATTGGCAATTTCGGTAGTGTTTAAAGCCCGATTCCAGATTCCAACTTCATCTATATTACCAGTAAATAAATCGTCATCAATAATACGAGAATCAGACCCAATTCTAAGAGGATGATTTCCAGCTTCAGGTACACTAGATGTAGAAGTTGTTGCTACCTGAATCCCATCTATATAGAGTCTCACAATAGAGCCATCAAAGGTAACCACCCCATGATGCCATTGTCCATCATTATAGGTTTTTGGAGATGGAGATGTAGCATATCTGTCTGAACCACTCGATGTTTCAAACCCTCCTCTTACTAGTTCAGATGATGTCATCCATAAACCATAATTCATATTGTTACCAGTGGAGTCAGTTCCAAGTCCTCCTTTATTCACTATAAGCCCATTATCACCAAGGTTAATTGATGTCTTAAACCATGCAGCTACACTGAATTTTGAAAGTTTTAGTTCTTGGGCATTTGGTATTGTTACTACATCATTTGGATCATTAACATCAAGGAATGGCTCATAGTGATATCCTGAAGATGGTGGTGGAGGAGGTAGTGGAGAAGGAGGTTGTGCTCCCGATTTGCTAATAGTAAACTGGTCCAATACTCCTCCTTCATTGCTTATAAATTTGCCTATAAGATTAGCTCCATTATTTTGGATATCTATATTTAAATGTCCAAATCTATTTGATTGTTGAAATGCCATAAATGATTTTTGACTACTCAGAGAGTGAAAGTTTACACCTCCCGTCCCTACAAGGGCATATATTTGTCCTGCAGGGTCATTATAATTATTTCTATTAGTGTCTGTAATTGTAGGATTTGATTTACTGTTGGGATTAAATATTACTGGATAAGATCTTTGATAATCGTGGGTATGACCTTCTAATACAATGTCTACCCCATATTGATCAAAAATAGGGTGATAAATATCTCTAAGACTTGATTCCCCAGAACATGAAGAACAACTACTTGGAGAAGAATACATTGGTTTATGAAAATAAACAATAATCCAATCGATATTGGGATTTGCAGCAGCAGCAGCTAAATCATTTTTTACAAATACGTTTTGAGAAGAACCTGTGCTATATGAAATTTCAGTTGCCATAGATAAAAAGTGAACGTTATGAATGTTAAAAGAATAAACTTGGCCAAATTGTCTAGTAAGAGAAAATGAATTTATATACGTATTAAAGTCTTCGGAAGCACTATTCTCGTGATTACCTATACTTATTTGCATATTATTAGCATTAGGATTATTTTGTAGATCATAGATAGGTTGAAGTGCGTCAAGCCAACAATCAGCTGATGACTCGTAAGAATAATCTCCTAATCCCAATATAAGTTCGGGATTTTGAGTTTTTATGGAATTAACGGTCTTGTCAGTATTAGAGTTACAACCCCAGTCACCTGCTGCAGCGATGTTAAAGTTAGGAATAGTTGTCTGTGCATATATTATATCAATATTATTATTGATATTGACTAAGACAAGAAGAAATGCAAATATCGTAATGATGACACCATATCTATATGTAAAATTACAATTCATTAAGTCTGAATTGAATTTCTGTTATTTATGAAGAAAGTAATACGAGAACTAAAGAATAGATAATGTCATTTATTACTTATAATTTTAAGTATAAGAGATCTAATAAAAAGTTTAGGATATTTTACACAATAAAATACAACATTATAAAAAATTGACCTATTATATTATTTGAATTTGTCTCATTGGTGTTTAGTGTTCTTCCAATGGACAATTGTTAGCTATAGGTACTGGGTATGTATTTTTTTCATTATCCATTCGATAATTAAGATTCGAATCATCAAAGAAAACTATGGTATGCTCACCAGGCATACTCGGTTCTGCAAAAGTATCTTCATTAAATCCTCCAGTACTATTGGTTGCAAAATATCCATTATGAAGAGGATTTAGTTGAGGATCAAACATTACCCAAGAAACATTTGAATTGGGGAAAAAACCATTTGCATTGATATTGATATTAATTCCCTCCTCTGGACCACATTGTGAAGAAATTATAACATTGGATTCTGCAAATACGTTGACCATGGGAAAATACAAGGGAAAGGAAATAAGAGATAATGTCATTGAAGCTAAAAATATCATCATCGTTAAATACATGAATTTCATAGTAGAAATTTGAAGTACTGGTTAATATAGTTATAGATAGATTAATTACATCATTTATTTAATATTTTATAGATAGAATTTACTGGACTTGTATTAGAAGTTATAAGATTATTGTTCTATTATAAGTAAAATTAGTGTACTAAATAAAGTAAATGTAGAAAAATGTATTTAAAAATTCAACTATTAAAAATATATGTAATAATATTTAATTTAAATGTAACCTATCTTATACACGTAACTGGATAGAATTCATTCTTTCTTTGTTTCCATTTACAATAATATAAAATTTAAAAAGAAAAAGAATTATTGATTTGAAAGAAGGTAATAATGAATAGTTATGGATGAATGTACATTAAACTAATAGATCCCCTGTAGGAATTATAACAATAAACAATATTTTTCATATAATACTTATTATTCGCTATTGCTATTTTTTTCTTGATGAGTTATTTCTTGTAAATATTGCAAAACCATTGGAAGAAATACACCTACATCCGTCACAATTCCTATTGCTTGGGTAGTTCCTCTATCCAATAATTTGGTAACTACCGATTGGTTAATATCTACTGCAATCACTTTTACATAAGAA
>JAATVK010000030.1 GCA_014523485.1 Nitrososphaerales archaeon TH5894 | reverse complement strand
ATTTAAAGAAAATTTATAAATTTTTATAAAGTTTATATTTATTCTTTTAAAGTTTTAAAAAATTTTCTAAATTTAAATTACTTTTCTACAAAGAGTATCATTAAAAGTAGAGGGGATCAATAAAAAATTATCCTAATATTATTATAATGCTTGTATGTCTATATTTATTTATTATTAATAATATATTTAAGAATAAATTAATGTACATACATAGGAAAATAAATGTAAGAATTTAAATATATATACAATAACGAATAAAAACGATAAATTTGAGTAATTATACAATGGTTATTGTTAAAGAATATATTATAATAGATCTCATTGGGCGAATAGGGAAAAGGGCGACAAAAATAAGAGAAAAATATACCCTTAAAAGTTATAAATGATATTACAGATATATTTTTATGCAAAATAGTACTAGTATGCTATTTTCATATTCTCTGATTATAATAACAGTATTTCTTGCAACAATAATAATACAAACGGTAACAAATAGTTATATCTCTGCTCAGCAGAACAATCTGAATCCTTCAACTATTTCTGTTACTACTACTTATTATTCTATTCCTACTGCTGCTGCTGAAGATGATGACGATGATGAAGATGATATTGCAGAACATAATAGAAATGCAGACAAAAAACATGACTGATAATGATTATTAATAAAATAATAATAATAATAAAATACTCTGTTATATTAAACAAAGAATACTGTTAGGTTATCGTCGCGGGTTTCAATAATAATACTAACAACAATTAACTTATCTCAACAGGTATCATAAAGTTGAATACAGTCCAAAGAAAAATCATAAGAATTGATTTTCATAGCCTTCTATTATTATTGTTGCTGTAGTCCTAGATAGTAGTAGAATGTTATGGCTTTTAACTACTTAACCCACTAAACTAAAAAATTTATATCAAATTATTATATAGAATATTAGCAATTTAATAACACCCAAAGCAATAAAAACAACATTTCCATAGCCTTCAGATGCTATTATTGTTGTACTCCTAGATAGTAGTAGATGGCTATGGCTTTTATTATTATGGAATAAAAAACCAATAAATTTATCAGGTTCTAGATGTATATTGTTACTACTATCAACAACAATGTTGTAGTCCAATCAAGCCATGGCCGTTACCACCATTACTGTTTGCTCCTACATATATGCAGGGCTATGGCTTTTTACAATATTCTTTGTTGAGTAACATATTATCTATTTATAGTGCTTAATGCAAATTAAATAAAAAAATTTAACTAACTCGATAAAATATAACTATTGATGAAACCAAATTTCTTTTTTTCTTTTTTGCTGGCTGTATTAATACTCGCTTTTAGTATAGCATGTTTAACAACTTTCAATCAGGTATTTGGCTTGAATGAAAAAAGCAATAATAATAAAGAAACTAGCTTCGCCTGTAGTGAGATAGGGCCTCATTTACTTGTAAAAGTTGTAACTGAAAAAGGGACAGAAAAGATCATAGCTGATTTTAATCGTTTAGTTAAAGACGAAGTAATTGTAAGTGAGGCTGCCTATAAAGATCAAAATGAATGTTTAGAAGATACAATAGAGCTAAAAGGAGGAGAAAGGATTAGGCTGATCTTTATGGAATGTAGCAACAATAACAATTGTGAGATAAAAGAAGACGCCTTCAATGATGTTGTAATTTTGTCAAATCTTACTGAAGATGAAATTAATTATGATAATATCAAAACAAGCTCATTTGGTGAAACTAGAACTTTTGAACCTGAAGGCAATTTGATATTTAAAATTCCTCACAATATACATAGAAATTTCAATTCGTTGATTATAACATCACAGTTTGGAACAGATGAACAACAAAGAGATTTTATCTTAACAGATAATATAATATTAAGATAAATCATAGCAAAATAAACCATCAGCATTTTCTTTTTTTTTAAGGTCAAGGTAAGGTTAAAGAAGAACAACTCTTTCCTCTGTAATTTAAGAACCAACCAACCAATTTCCAAAAAGGAACAAGATGCACACAGACAGGTATTTATCTATATGAAGAATATCTAAACAGAATATTTTTTTATTTGTTATATAGTATATAGACAAAACTCAAAAATTGATATAAATTTATATATTATTGTTACTTCGCTTATTAATGAAAAAAAATCTATTTACTATGCTTTTAGTTCTTTCAGGATTAAGTATAGTGACTATAAGTAGTATATCTATAATGGGAACAGCAGAATCGTATGCCCAAACAGGTGAATTACAGTCAAAATCGCCATCATCTTCAATTCATATAACAAAAGATTCTTCAAATTCATATGTTTTATCTTCAGGTTCTTCCCATATTGGTACATTTGATACTACATATACTATACTAGGAAGCGTTTCTTCCCTTAAAAAGTCATCTGATCTGATAACATCAACAATCATAAAGGACTTTGATCAATCTCCAGTTATAGGATATGTTATAGCTCATAAAAGTAAATCAGACACTAACATGCCAACTTTAGCAAACCCATTTGCAGACAAGACAACAATAAATGAAAAAATCAAAATTGAGATTCAAAGTTCAATAAATTCATCTCAAAAATTAAAAACTACTCAAGCAGAAATAAAGTGTAATTTTGGCATGGAAATAAATGATTGGAAATGTAGTACACATGGTCTATTGGGCTAACTACTATAATTAATTTTTTTTGCAATTAATACTAATAATTATTATTATTATTATTACTTTCTATAGTTTTTTTTGTGTGTTTCTATTAACTACATATTACCTTATCTCATGAAAAGAAAGTTAAATCACTAAGTAGAAAGTTCTGATTTTATAGTTACATTAAATTTATTGTCAACTATGCTATCTATTGTCTCTATTTCAGATAAATTTATTTTAAATGGAAGAATAACCTTTGCATATGATTGCCCTTCTTCTAAGGCTTTATATGTTAAACCTGATATACCTGAAATACGTTGCACTATGACTTTTTCACCTGCATTTAATATAACAGGTTCTGATGACATCATCTTACACTCAGGAGCAGGTAATTCTCCCACTTTGTGGTCAAATACTGCATACAGTTCAGAGTCACAAAGATTTGCTATGAAAGTGACAGGGTACATTCCTGTATTTTTCACAATTGCATTTATACTAAATTCCTCTCCTACATGAATTTTATCTGGGATGGTCTTAATCTGTTCAACTTGCAATACAAAAGGATTGATTGATTCGTCTGAAGAAGTGAAATTGGTTAAATTTTTATTTATGGTAGATTCAGAATTAATCATTTGTGATGGACTATAGAGGGAACAAGTTAATACAACAAATGACAATACAATATTTAATATTGCTATAAAAATTCGCATGCGTTTAATGACGTGAATGTTATCTATAAAGAGTTCTTCTCGTAATTCCGAAAAGTTTTATAGATTTTAACTATATGGATATATTTATTAATTTTTTACTAGAAAATTACTCATTTTTTTCCTTGTTTTCTCTTTAATCTTTATCTAGTACTGAAATTTAATTGGTGTAATCCAAAACTTTACATAATAAATCAGAGTCTATATAATTGAATTAAATAATATATTCTAGTTAAATCCTTATACATAGATAATCCGAATTGTGATATATAGTAACTATAAATTATTTATTTTATGCGAAGATATACAACCTACAAAAGTATTGGAAGCAATAAATATATCAATTGTCTACTGGCCAAGCATATGCAGTTATCAATTCAACTAAGTTTCCCGAAGGATCACGAAAATATATTGATTTGCTATTTCCAATTTTTAATTCCTTTTCAATATTAATTTGATTTTTTTGTAAAAGGTCCTTCCATTTTTCATAATCTTCATTATTAATTTCTAAAGCAAAGTGAACTATTGAGGGAGGTGTAATAGTACCGTGTACAGGAAAGATACTATTAGAATCCTTTAGTGTACTTTCAGGATTAAAGATTAAAAGCATACTTTTTCCCGCCTTTAGAAACACATGTCTTCCATTTTCTTCGGATACAAAATCTAAGCCCAATCTATCAATGTAAAAATTTTTCATTTCTTTTAATTTAGTAGAATAAATACATGTTTCAATGATTTTTTTAAATCGCATTCATTTGATCTTTTCACATTTAAGTAAATTAATGTATCTTTCTTACTGTAAAAGAATACAAACCTATTTCAAACCTATTTCAAACATATTGTTCTCAGCAATATCTAATTAGTTGGTATATGGAAATTTGTTATTGATTGTCATATTCAAATAGTAAATTACATTCACAAGAAAACTCTGATTACTTTCTTTTTCTGCTAATAGATATATCGATAATTAATTAAAAATATTAATTGGGCCTATAAGAATATTCTTTAGCTAATGAGTTTAATAATATAGTTAATTTAAACTCTGTAGAGCTTTATTCTCTCCTTGAAGAATAAGTTCTTTAACTGTCTTAACGGAAAAGTCAGCATTTTGTAATGCATATGGTATTTCAATATTTTCTCTACTAATTCTTATGATCTTTAGAATTTTAGCACCATATTTTTCTACCAATAATTTATGTTCTTTTTCGATATACTTAATTATATCTTTATCAATTTTTGAATGATCGTGTTCCTCAAAAATATCATATAATGTTTCTATTAAAGTAATATGTCGAGTTATAAGTTTAGATATTTTGCCTAGACTCTCGTCTTTATCAGTGAACATTATATCTTTGGCTCGAGATTGAACTTCACTCATATTTGATGGAAGCTTATCTATTTTTTTAGGGTAATTTTCGATTATAAATATATTTTTATCGTTACTAGGAGAAGCCATCATAACTTCTCGTATTGGAGTATTACTTAACAAAGATCCATCCCATGCATACATACCATCATTTACTTCTACCCATGGGAATCCATATTGAGGATATCCAATTGTAGCTAAAAGATGTTTCATCTGTATTTGTGTTTCGTAACTGTCGAATATTAGAGGTTCAGCTGAAAGTACATCAACAGCTGAAATTATAAGTCGGACTGTATTCTTGGAATTATCATTATTATTGATATTATTAGGTTTTGCATCTGGACACAATTTTTTAAAATCTATATACTTTTCTAATGTTTTTTCCAATAAACTATTATCATAGATATAAGTCCAATGTGATGGTAAGATATTATAATCCTTTGAGGAATTATACTTAGACACATTCCAATTAAACCATCTAGGAACAAAGAATTTTGGAACGCCAAAAAATGCTGCATTTAATGATGCAGAAGAGGACTTTTTGAAATTAATCTGATTGTTTTGATAATCATAATCAAGAGAAAGAGTATCAGGTATGATGTTATAACTACTTTCTGCTATCTCTATCCAAAAATCTTCTAAATCTTTTTGAGGATTTTCATTTTTACTTCCAGCAGTTATCGCTCCGTTAATTGCTCCTATTGATGTTCCTGCTATTATATCAAATTTTATATCTTTTTTTGCCAAGGTTTTGCAAACTCCACATGCGAAAGCACCTAGTGAACCGCCACCTTGTAATATCAATACATTTTCAATCTCTTTTACATGTGTATGATTATACATTGTTTTTACTTTAATAGTAAAGACAACTCAATATTTGCGTTTTCGAAATAATACAACCAATGTCTTGAATTTAATTTAAATTTGAGATATGAAATTTAGATCTGACTGAATGCAGTAATAAATAGTAACACTTTTTAGCTTTGATTCATTCCTTCAGCAAACTTTCAAATAGATTATACATTTTATACATCTAAACAATCTTAAAAACATAGTAAATTTTGTAATATTTTCATTGTTAAAAAATATCATTATCGTTCAGAGATCAATTCAGATCAATTCCTATTGAAGATATAGAACTATTTATAACTATAAAACACAGCCAAAGTCGTTGTATTATAGTTACAATATAATCACATATGTTTATAATAATTAATTACCTCTGTATTAGGTCTAATTGTTTTAATTCTTAAGGGAAAATAATTATACTATTCAATCAAATCATACTCACTGCTCTAGTCGTTTTTACATGCTATGGCTTTTAAATAATGTAGATTTTACGATCACAAAGAATAAAGGAATTGTATTTGTTAAATTATTTAGAGAAAATAAATATTAATAATATATAAAGTTTATCTGAAGCTTTAACCTCTAATTGTTATATATAAAAATGCAACAATGATTACAATGGAAGACGATAAAGACATAAAAATTGAAACAGATGAAGATGTAGGATTAGATGATAAAATAAAGGCAGGAGCAAGAGCAATAGGTAAAAAGATTGAAGACCCTGATAGAGACACAGGTGCAGAATACGAAGCAGAAAAAGCTAAAGAAAGAGTTGTTGATTAACACACCATTCATTCTACATTATCATTTTATTTTTTAATCATGTTGTAATGTAAATTCAATTTAGAATGGTAAAAGTGTAGTGGAAAAAAAATTTATTGATTGATTTTATTTATTTATATAAAAGTTAAAGCCATAACCTTCCTGGAGCCGAGGATGTATATAGAAGGTTATGATATGCCTAACAAGTTCTTTGGGCTTTTTTGATTGAAGTACACTTGCTAATATAATATTTAAAAACAGGTAAACCAAGTTAATCGATTGATAATATTATTAATTGTCATAGCCTGAACGCAATCGATCGTGGTTTATACATATCAAACTATGACAACACAATGACGAACGATGATATGCCAGTGGTGCACTTGGGTAGTAAATAAGTAATAACAATACAGTATATTTACCAGTTAAGTAATTATTATATTATAGATTGATAGAGTAGATTTTTAACTACTATTAAGTTATAAACATCATCATCATAACTTATTTATTTTTAAAGCCATGTGGAATTATTCTTGGGATCAAATCAATAATAGAAAGTTATGGAAGAATTAGCCTTGGATTGTATTAACCCTCATAATCCATATTATTTAAGAATTGGAGAGATAATTTATTTCCTAATTATAAAATTTATTATCACAGCCTCAATGTACTAGAAGTAGGAGCAAGCAGTTCAATAGAGGCTATGATAAAGCTAGTATGAAATATTCTATTTAACAATTTGAGCTAAATTTATTTTCATGGCCTAAAATTGTCTAATGAATTGTATGTTTATCAATTGCTGATTTTTGTTAATTATGTTGTATATTAAAAATATCGCTAGAGTAATGGATTGATAATTAATTGTCATAGCCTGAACAAAAATGAATTCTATGGCCTAACTCCATATAGAAAATATACCCAATTATTATTAATCATGGTACCATAATTTTTAATGAAAATAATTTTAACAACAATAACAACTCTAAGTGCTCTTTTAGCAATAGATCTTTTAGGAATAAACAATATTAGTAATAATACGGGCAACGCATTTGCTCAAATGTAACCAGAAGATTCTGAAATGATGCAAGATGATACGGAATTGATGGGAATGGACGATGAGGAAGGTATGATGATGACTACAACGTCAAATCAATCAGAAGAAATGAAAATGAATTGGACTGGAACAATTGATGTAAAGTCTAGTATTGGTGAGGCTTTCAAATCTAAAGTTACTGTTAACATGATAGATGCAATAACTGCATCACAAACAAATGTTGGAGCAAATTCTTTCGTTAAGAAAGCAGAGTTAACTCCTGTGCATGGGTATTTAGTATACAAGATAATGGTAGTAGATGAAAGTATGAAAAAATATAAAGTCAGTGTAGATCCAGGGAATGGACAAGTTTTGATGAAGAAGGAAGTTACTGGGTATGATGAACATAAAATGAAATATGGTGAAGAAAAATATGATAAATATGGTCACGATGATGACTACGATAAAAAGAAAATAATGATTATGAAAAACAAGAAATACTAAATAATGATAGAATTAACTAATTAATCTAACAAATTAGTAACAAATTCGATCTTTT
>JAATVK010000222.1 GCA_014523485.1 Nitrososphaerales archaeon TH5894 | reverse complement strand
GTTATGAGATAAATGATCTCCTAAAAATATATCATGATTATACAAAATCTGTCTATACATCACTAGACTTTTATGAGAAAATACTGATACCTGTATTATATAAGATAGGTGATCAATGGGAAAATGGAGAAATAGATGTTGCAACAGAACATGTCTGCAGTAATGCAGTAAATACTCTCATTGATTTAATTAATCAAAATAATACAAAAAAAATTTCTAAAAGTTCTAGAGATACTAACTCAATAGTATTATGTACTCCAGAAGGAGAGCTTCATAGTATAGGTTGTAAAATAATTGAATCGTTATTGCTTGAAAAAGGATATGAGGTTTATAATATTACTTCACCCCTCCCAACAAATTCCATTGGATCTTATTTGGATAGTATTAATCCAGGTCTATTACTCATATCTATCACTTTAGAAGAAAATATCAATTCTGGTATGAGACTATTACAAGAAATTCGTAAGTCTTTGCAGATATCGGTAATTGTAGGTGGTAATGCAATAAAATCTGCATCCAAATCTCAAATCGCATTATTAGAGAAATATGATAAGGTTTATCTTGACCTGGAAAATCTCACAGATATAATAATTAACGTCAGGGTCATATTATCTAAAAATAAAAATAATAATCTAAATTGACTTCATAGAATTTTGAACCACATTTTTAATACTGTTTTAATTGTAATAAATATTTGAGTTCATTCCTCTGGATTACTAATATTCTAAAATTAATTAATTTATATTTATAATTATATTGTAATTTTTAATATATTTTCAGTAATAGATGTAAGATAAATTTATATATTGTCATAGCTATTACATAATGTAAGACTAAAATGTGGGAAGAATCAATTAATTTTGGTAAAATATTCGACGATCTCAATAGAGAATTTTCAACAGCAGAAGAATTGTTAAACAGAATGTTTAGTAAAACATTCCGGGAAGGCGAAGCACAGCCATTGGGAAGTAATTTACCCTATTACTACGGATATCAGATCATGGTAGGACCTGATGGTAAACCCCATGTTAGAGAGTTTGGAAATGTTAGACCTTCAATGAGAGGGGGATTAGTGGAACAAAGCGAAATAAGGAAACCATTGGTTGATACAAATTTCAATGAAAAAGAGAATACATATGTAATTACAGCTGAAATGCCAGGAGTAACTAAGGAAGATATCAAATTAAGTGTTTCACAACAAACTGTTACAATAAGAGCAGACCATGCAGGAAAAAAATACCTAGCTGAAATTCCAATTACTGTAGAATTGGATGAAGCTTCCGCCAAAGCTACCTATACAAATGGGATAGTCGAATTAAAAATAAAAACAAAGGAACAACCAAAGATCAAATCTAAAGAGATAAAGGTTGAATAAAATCCAATTTTTTATTTTTTACGTTTAATAGTATAATATATGAAGTGATTTGAAAAAATGAATAATTATCCTAATTCTGATAATAACAAATTTATATTAAAAGTTGGAGAAACCTTTTCTAAATTTGTAGGACGAGGAATTGCACTCATTGATCCAAGAATCATTGAACAATATGATCTTAGAACAGGTGATGTTTTAGAGCTTACTCACCAGAATACATCTAAGAAAAGTTATGTTCTACTTTGGTCCAGTAACCCAAATGATTATGGTAAGGGATTGATTAGAATTGATGGCTACACAAGAGAAAACATTTCAGTTGGAATAGATGATCAAGTAACCGTACAAAAGGTCAAGATTGAAAAGGCTGAGGAAATTAAAATGTCTCCAATTGAAGATCTTAATATAGTTGGTTTAGAAGACTATTTGTCGGAAAAATTAGATGGAAGAGTCGTTGCCAAAGATGATGTTATACTTTTTAATATAATGGGGAAACGAATAGGTTTCATAATAGTATCTACAAAACCACAAAATCGAGCATTATTAATAAATTCATATACTAAATTCAAAATTGGATCTAAATCTGGTATTTCTGTTCAAGACAAAAATATTGATCGAATTACATATGAGGATATAGGAGGAATCAAAAATGAGGTACAAAAAGTACGAGAAATGATTGAACTTCCATTAAGGCATCCAGAACTTTTTGATAAAATTGGAATAGAGGCACCAAAGGGTGTATTATTACATGGACCTCCAGGTACTGGAAAGACCTTGCTTGCAAAAGCAGTAGCTAATGAGACAAACGCTAATTTCTATTCTATTGGTGGTCCTGAAATAATGAGCAAATTTTATGGAGAAAGCGAAGAAAAGTTAAGAGATATATTCCTACAGGCACAAGAAAAGGCTCCTAGTATAATATTTATAGATGAAATTGATTCTATTGCACCAAAAAGGGATGAAGTGTCAGGTGATGTTGAGAAAAGAATCGTATCTCAGCTTTTGACTTTAATGGATGGACTCAAAACAAGAGGTAAAGTTGTTGTAATTGCAGCTACGAATAGACAAAATGCAATTGATCCTGCATTGAGGAGACCAGGTAGATTTGACAGAGAAATAGAAATTGGTATCCCCGATGAAGAGGGACGTTATGACATTCTTCAAATTCATACCAGAGGAATGCCCTTGGAACAAGACATTGACCTAAAATCTTATGCCAAAGTTACTCATGGATTCGTAGGTGCAGACTTGGAAATGGTGGCGAAAGAAGCTGCAATGAGATCTTTACGTCGAATTATACCTGAAATAAATTTAAAAGAGTCAAAAATTCCGATAGACGTACTAAATAAAATAAAAATAACTAGCCAAGATTTTGATGATGCTTTAAAGGAGGTTCATCCATCTGCAATGAGGGAAGTTTTAGTGCAAAAACCAGATATAGAATGGAAAGATATTGGAGGTCTATATAATGTTAAAGAAGAATTAAAAGAAGCAATAGAATGGCCACTTAAACATGCCGATCTTTTTAGCAAAGCAGCAATAAAACCTCCTAAGGGAATATTATTATATGGACCTGCCGGGACTGGAAAAACTTTATTAGCTAAAGCCGTTGCATCAACCTCTGAATCCAATTTTATTAGTATAAAAGGTCCAGAGCTTTTATCAAAATGGGTTGGAGAATCTGAAAAAGGAGTTAGAGAAATATTTAGAAAAGCTAGACAAGCAGCACCTTGCATAATATTTTTTGATGAAATAGACGCTATTGCTCCACGAAGATCAGGATCTGATGGAGGAGGAGATTCACATGTAACTGAAAGATTGGTTAGCCAAATGTTAACTGAGATAGATGGATTGGAGGATCTCAAAGGAGTGGTGATTATCGGTGCAACTAATAGACCTGATATTATTGACGAAGCTTTGTTAAGACCTGGAAGATTTGATCGTCTTTTAGAAATACCAATACCTGATAATGCTACGCGAAAACAAATTTTTCAGATACACCTAAAAAAGAAACCATTAGGCTCTGATGTTGATATTGATAAACTAGTAGGTTTAACAGACAGCTTTACTGGTGCAGAGATAGAAGCGTTAGTTAATGCTGCAGCTATTGTAGCAGTAAAAGAACATGTCATAGTAAGAGAACAAAAAGAAATGAATAATAGTCAAAAAACTGATACTAATATACCAGATTCATCTAAAATTAATGAAAAAAAAGAGAACAAATTAAAAGAAGAGCTAGAAATAACTATGAAACATTTTCAAAGCTCATTTAGTAAAATTGCAAAGAAAAATAAACCCTCATTGCCTAGAATTAGTAGCATAGCATAATTCTCCTTCTCTAAACGAATAATAATAATTTAATTTTTTTTGTGTCTGTAATACTAAATCTTATAATTAACGATTGACAGACTGATTGATGTCATTTAACCTATATTAATACAAAAAATAATTTCTATAAAAAATCTATTCTTTGATTTGTATATATAGATATATTATTTCAACGTTCAGAATAAAATTATTGCCCTAATTATAACTATAATTTTTTTTTAGAAATGTAAATTTATGTGAAAAGTTTTACCGGCTTAAATATTTAATGGTTTCATCTTTTCTATGCTCAAAGAGTTGTCTTAATATTTTAATAAAAAATATTGAAGCAATTTTCCCAAAAATTCCATATGGTAAACTAAATTCAACTTTATCGATTATTTCTGTTTTATTCTCGTTGATTCTTTTAAATTTATGTGTATGTTTCCATTTTTTTAAAGGTCCTCCTAACATTTCATCTATATATTCATAGTGCTGAAATAAAGTAATTTTTGAATGCCAAGTACTCTGTATAATTATTATTTTAGCTGAAATAATCGTTTCTTGACCAAGGATAATTTTTTGATTGGTAGTCTTTATTATTTTCAAATTTAACTTTTTTGGCGTAATAATTTCTAAATGTCTAATATCAGTATAAAATTTCCACACTTTTTCAATATCCTCATTTATGATAAATTTATTGATAAATTTAATCAAGCAAATAAATATTAGAGATGATCTAATTCAAATGTTGTCATAGGTTCAATAAGTCTTTAAATTTAATATTTATTAAATATTAGCTTTATATTGAATTGGAGAAAATTTATTTTTATCTTGTCTAAGAATATTTTGGTTATTCAAAATATAGGATGTGAACATTTAGGTAATCTAGCTAAACTGTTTGAATTAGATGGATTTAATGTAACTATATTCAACTCCCAGAAACATTCGATTCCTACAGATCTCATTTCTTACTCAGGCATTATTATATTGGGAGGACCTATGTCAGTGTATGATAATTATGATTACTTAAAAAATGAACAAAAATTAATTAAAACAGCAGTAGATATGAATATACCCACATTGGGAATATGTCTTGGTTCCCAATTAATCGCCAAGGCAATGGGTGGAAAGGTTTATCCAGGAAACATAAAAGAGATAGGTTGGCATGATATTGAAATTACTGAAAATGGAAGAAGAGATATATTTAATGGAATTGCAACTTTAAAAAATACAGTTTTTCACTGGCATGGAGATACATTTGAGCTTCCCGAGTCTGCAATCATTTTAGCAAAATCTGATAAATATATACAAGCTTTTCGTATAAAGACTGCGATAGGAATTCAATTTCATATTGAGGTAGATGAATCTATGATCGATGAATGGATAAGATTTTACTCAAAAGAATTATCGAATTTGAATTTAGACAAATCTAAAATCACATCTTACCAAAAAATGCAGGTTTTCAATCTTCGAATTTTGTGTATCCTAATCTATAATAATTTCAAGAAAATGATCTATTATTATGATCACAAATATAATCATCAATAATAGTGAGCTAATAATTTTATATATTCATTTACCTTCCTCTTTTTTAATTTCAATTATTTAATAAGTTCGAGTTATCTTTCATAATTCTTATCAATTTCTTAATTTTCTTAAGTAATCCTACATTCTGGGAGTTCTGTTATTATCATAATTAGAAAAATTTGCATTACGAATAGAGTTTATTCTATTATTTACTACCTTATATTATTTGTTGGTTGTTGCTTGGTCTGGTATATTAGTTACTATCAAATCACAAACCTCCTTTTGTTTAAATGAGTAGTCCTGTTGTGAAATACATCGCTATCATATGGACCAAAAATTATACTTATAATATCTACACTATTGAATGCATTTTTACCTTCCACATATAAACAATACCAGTAATAAAGTTGATCGGCTACTAGCCTAGGTTAAATTTCTCATAAATTAAATAAGCCAATAACAAACGTTCTATTTATAAAAGAAAGAATGAAAAAGAAGGAAAGGAAGAAAATTATCTAGTTTTGTGTTTGATTTGTTATTGGAACTACTGGTCTGCTCTTCAAAGTAACTTGTTTATCTATAATCTCTCCATCTCTGTATACTGATAATGTTGCATTATCATTTACAGCCTTGTTTAATTCTAAATATGATATTAAATCTTCCATCTTGATTATTTTTTTATCATCTATGGCTGTAATAATATCTCCTCCTCTCTTTTCACCATATTGATTGATATTACTACCATTCAATCCAGCTAAATCTGCAGGGCTACTTTTAACTATAGTGTCTATAATAACACCTTTTTGAGTCCTATCTACTTTTTCCCTTTTGGCAATGTCTGCAGTTAGTGTGTTTCCTGTTACACCAAGCCAAGGATGAGTATAATTTTTCTCTTGCATCAATACAGGAATTATTCTCAATATAGTATCGGATGGAACAGCCAAACCTATACCCCCAGGAAAGATACCTGCTGTATTAACTCCTATAACTTCTCCTTTCATGTTTAATAGTGGCCCTCCTGAATTACCAGGATTGATTAATGCATCGGTTTGAATAGCATTGGGTATTGAAAACCCCCTTTCATCGATAGATAACAATCTACCTATCTGACTAACAATTCCTGTTGTCATTGAACTCTCTAACCCAAAAGGATTACCTACTGCTACTACTTGATCACCAACCCTAAGCTCAGAGGAGTTTCCAACTACTAATGGTTTAGGAATGTCGGTTGTATTTTCATTAATTTTTATTACTGCTAAATCACTAAAAGCATCTGTTCCAGTTATATTAGCTGTATATCTATCTCCATTAATAAGAGTTACATCAACGATTTCTGCATTTTCGACAACATGATTATTAGTAACAATGGATCCTTTATCATTATAAATGAATCCAGAACCTAATGATGTAGTATTCTCCTTATCCGGCCCCAATGGGTTAGCAGGAGGCATTGTTTTTGTTACTTGAACTATTGAATTTTCTACCAATTCAAAGAGATCATTTAAGGATAAACTCTTATCGTCGTCGGTGTTGTTGCTAGAGGTTAGGTCCAAATTTTGTGCATTGGCTACTCCAAAAATCGTACCACTGGCTAAAAATATTAGCATTAAAACAATAGTACTGCTATTCCTATTGATTATGACTTTTGACATCTGAAACATTAAAGTATTTTTGTTATTTCTATATGTTTCTTTTAAGTTAAGTTAGATAAGACAAACTTATGATAATTTTATTATTTGTGTTGAATATCTGAGCTGTTATATCTCGCTCTATTTGTTTAGATAACTTTGGTATTTCTTAATAATCTTAGCACAATATCACTTCTTGTATTTATATTTAATTGTGTGTTTTGTGTTAATTTGCTATTATCAGTTATACTTATTAGTTGTACTAGCAAAGAATGTTTGTGAATATTTATAATAAGAATTTAAAATTCTTAGGCTTTTCAAATTTAGAAGTTTCATTGTTTATTTTAATTGTTTCCACGTTGGGGTCTTTTATGCAAATTTCAGGGGCGAGTTGGGATGTAACTTCTCATCTCTTAAATCAGCCAGATTCCTTTTTTACCCCATCTCATGCTATGCTATATATTGGAATAGGACTACTAGCATTTTCTGCTGGATTGGGTTCTTACCTGTTAAGAAGAAAGAAAATTATACAGTACAACTCTATTTCTCTTTCTTTTAAATTATTAATAATCGGTTCATTTTTGTCATTGATTGCAGGCCCATTGGATTATTTCTGGCATCAAAGTTTCGGACTTGATGGTCTGCTAAGTCCAACTCATATCACCTTGGCCACAGGAATGCTAATTAATTCTGTTGCAGTTTTCATTGGTTTGTATGGAGTAATGAATAATATTTCATATCGGAAAAATTTATCTAAAATTTTTCTTATTTCTAGTCTCTCTTCCTTATGGTTTACATCCATATGGTATGTCTTTATACTAGTTTTACCATTTTCTGAATCTGATTTTTTTAATTTTAACTTAGATACATATAGTGCGACTTTGATAGCAAGTATTTTTCTTCCTCTCATTAACTCTATTATGTTTCTATGCTCATCCAAAGTATTCAATAATACTTTTGGTTATGCATCTATAATAGTTTCTTTATTAGTATTAGTTAATACTCTTTCAACTATTCTTCCGACTGGAGATATACTCTCCCCTATTATTCCATGGTATTTCGTTAGTGTTTTAGGAGCCTCTCTTCTTGCAGATATACTATTAAATTCAAAATTTAATAGAATTTATATTAAACAATTTAAAAATAATAAATTGATAGCGAGTTCTATAATTGGATCAATTTTCTATTTTTTTAATTATCCCATGATCGTATGGACATACGGAACCTTTCTAAATACAGGTATAGGTTCTTTAAATGCCGTATTACCAACATTTCTAAATACTATTGTAACTTTAACTTTGCTTACGGTACCTGTTGGGGCAGTTATGGGATTAATTGGATACATAATATTCTCAAAGATAGAAAATTCTTTAAATACTTTAATTAAAGGAAGAAATTCTGCTATTATTAAATCAGATCACTAAATCAATAACAATAAGTATAAAACATGTTTTTAACCTAATTATTTTTAATTAGTTATAATTTCAACAACATATCATTATTTTCGATAATTTGTAAGTAATTTCAAATATTATTTGTTTTTTTTTGTTTATTATTTTCAATAAAAGCGGCTTTGTGTGCTTTCTGATAGATAAAATATTGTCAATAATAAATTATTAATATTATATTAGTTGAGATATTATAATAGTTGAAAAATCATTTTTATGGCAATATGTTTTGGTTCTACTAGTTATTTTATAGAGATTTCATAAAAAATAATATATGAATTGTTCATTTCCTCCTCTGTGTGATCGGGATGCCAATGTGTATTGATCACGAATTTTATAGGCTGATCTGTTATCTTGGAAATTGCATCTTTAATTTTTATAGTAAGAGGAACAAATTGATGATCTACCATAAAGACTCCATCTTGTCCAACCGAGACTAGAATATTTCCTCCTGAACCTTCAAGCATGTATAGGCTATCAGTTAATTTTATTGTTTTAATTGTAACATTATTTTCATCTTGAGCGTAAGCATCATAAGTATAATCATCATTGTTGCTACCTAAAATTAATAATAATCCACCTACAACAACAAAAAATAATATGTATAAAATATTTGAATTTTATGATTTATTGTTGACATCAATTCTAAACTATTGGATTTTTGTAGTTTCATTTTGTTAATATGCATATGATTAATGAATCACAGTATTTCAATACGATATAAAGAAATAATTAGTTTGACGATTTGAATCAATTAACAATCTGGCATTGTTTATCTATTTACATAATTTTATTTCAATATTCTAGAAAAGTATTCAGCATGTAGCTAAAATTATGTTTCATTTTGAATAAGATAGAAAATTGTTATGTTAAATTGGATATCTATATAGATCTAAGATTTTATATAGGATAGTTATTTCTTCCAAGATGTCTTAATATACTGTACAGATATGAAAAACGACTACAGAATTGACCATATTACAATTCCAATTGGGCTAAAAGATGTGTTAAACAAAGCAGGATTTACGATTGAATCTATCCTTAACAATGAACCTTCAAAGATAGCACAAGATTTAGGAATTGACGAATATGTTGGAAAAATAATATTTGATGAAACAAAAAGAAAATTCGAAAATCTTAGAAACGCCTTTTGAGCAATATCGTAAGTTTTTTAACGATTTGATTAATTAAATTATTTTAAAGTTTAAACTAATTTAATATTCTATTTCTCAATTAATTATTGAATTAATTAAAGTTATTAAGTTTATTATATTCTAATTTCACAAATAATTGTTAATGAGATTATTCAACTATATTGAGTGAAAATAACTAAATTTTAGTAAAATATTATCTACAATTTATTAATTTATCTACTGTAAATAATAATTTATTTAAACTAAGTTATGGATGTTATAATATGGATTGTAGCCTATACTAAAAATTTACCAAACCAAGTTAAAAGTTTAAATGAAATACAGATAGAAGCAAAAAAAATAATATGTTACTTGTTTTATATCTTTTTAAAATAACAGAATAATTTTAAATTACCAATAATTATATTTTCTACAATATTTTAATTTTATCTTTTATGTCTGAAGATAAATAAATAAAACAAATTCAGTAATATAAACAGTAGAGAAAAATAATCATCCTCTTTATTCAGTATTGTTACTGTTACCTTATTATATAATTATCCTCATTCTCATTACTTCATATCTACTCCCAATATTCCAGCATCTCCCCAATTTTCTTTTGAGACTTCATAAATTAAAATTCTCATGTTTTCCTCTTTTGAATTCAAAATGCGAGCTGTTTCCTTGGTCAAGACCCTTACTAATTCTCTTTTTTGTTCAAGAGTTCTACCTTCACTCATTGTTATTTGTATTACAGGCATTTTAATAGTTATCAAAAACCTTATAAAATCAATTTTATGAATGTTGTTATAATACCTGAATTAACTAAGTCATGAATGAGATAGAAAATACTTTCATAACTTTTTTATTAGAATATCCACTTTTATTATTGCATTGACAAAAAAAAATATTGTTCTAAATTTTACTTCAATAGTTACCATAGCCATTTTTGTTATTTCATTTTCTATGGTTGATCAGCTATCACGTGTTTTTGCTCATAGTTTTAATTCTGATGATTCATCTTATTTTCTCGGTTTAGATAAACGAACTAAAATAGAGTTAGAACTTGCAGAGAAAAACTATCCTCTAAATATTACTTTATCCATGGACCATTCTGATAATGCCGCAAGATTAGTCTATGATATTTATTATGCTGACGATGACATTGTGGAAGATAGTGATTTTATTAAAAGATATAACAAAGAAGTTTCATCTTCTAATTCAACTACCTATGCATTAGTTGTTGCTGACCTTTTAGATGAAGTATTAAGAGGATATGCTGATGCATTAGCAATAGATACAGATCTTACAAATATGTCTAATTTAGTCCTCTTAGATGAGTTGAAAAAACTAGCAAAACAATCTAATTCTACAAATCTCTCATCAAATAGTTCAAATAATAATAATGAAGAAACTGCATCAGAACAATCTAAACTCTTCTCAACAAATAATTTGATATATAATTATGCTGATTATGAAACAGCCAAGGCATTATTAGTTGAAGTTAACGACATATTCGAAAACCATCTCAAATCATCATCAGATAATGCTATCATTAGCAGTAGTAGTAATAATAGTCAATCTATAAATGCTATTTCAAAACTAGAAAAAGATCTGGAGAAACTATCTAATCTAATTAATAATAAAGGTTCCCCAGCAGAGGTAATGGAATTGGTTCATTTACAAATACATCCATCTTTGCAGACTGGATTTGGATTACAAATAAAAATGAACATGGATGGACAAATGAACATGGATGGACAAATGAACATGGATGGACAAATGAACATGGATGAATGATATAACTTCAATAATTTCAAGAATATTCGTGATTATATTAAATTTATATAATTTTTTTGTTTCCTTAGAAAATATTTATAATCAATTAGCTAATTATTTAGGCAAAAATGCAAGAAATTTTTCTTGAGCTATTATTTGATATTAAGGAAGATTTATCTTTAGACAAATTTTACAATACTAATTACTATTGATAAGGAAATCATGGATAGTTTTTTTATTTGCAGTTATTTTATCATTTGAATCAATTCTAATTGAATACCTTACATTATTATTAGGAATTTCTCCATTAGCTATATCTGCTTTTAGTATTGCTATATCAGGTGTTCTGGTACTATTAATCTTAAATCTAGTAAGTAATAGACAAACCTCTCTATGTTATTCTTCTATTAAAGATTTTATTCCGGCTTCTATTTTCCTTTCAGTTGGTATATTTACATGGTATGATGCAGTAAGCAGAGTTGGGGCATCAAAAGAAAGCCTATTGGCAGGACCAATCGAAATTATAACAGTACTCTTATTGGCAAGAATCTTCCTTCATGAAAAATTAAATAAAAAACAATTATCAGGAATTTGTATAGCATTTGTAGGATTTATACTTGTACTATTAAGTGATCATAATAGTGGTAACAATGGAATTATAAATGTTACCATAATTGAAGTTGAATTATTAAATTTTACTATTTCATTTGGAGATATCGAGGCAATTATTTCTGCTATATCTTTTGCATTAGCAGTATTTTTATTAGCTAGATTATCAAAAAAATATTCTCCATTAGAAATTTCAGGAATGTGTTTGCTATTATCAGGATTTATTTTAATTATAGTAATGCTTATCTTTACTCCCGAATTGTCTGTCAATTTGTTTATGTCCTATTGGTATATATTCATAACATTTTCTCTGTTACCATTACTTGGTACTATATGTTATGTCGAAGGCATAAAAAGAATAGGAGCTTCCTTAACATCTACAATAGCATCCTCTAGAATCCTGTTGACATTAATGATTCAAATATTATTAACTCATATTGGAATCAGAAATACTCTGCCTGATAATATATTTTTAGCATTAATAGGTGGAATACTAGGTATTACTGGAATAATTATCATACATACGCATTTTTATTTTTCCAAACATACAAGTTAATTATTACATTCATGGTTGTACAACTTGAATTGGGAATATACCCAACAAATTTTTATAATATTATAAGTTTGTTGTTGTTGTTGATGATGATGTTATATCAATGGGAGACAATGTTAGTAGTTGTACACAATTAATTGCTTTGAACAAAGTAAACAAATAGAAAAGTTTTATGATCTTTACCATAAATTATATTTAGATATATGGGGTAACTATGATAACCTTGCTCTTCATATGGGATATTATGATACTTCTATAAAGTCACACGAAGAATCATTATTAAGATTAAATGAGGTTATTTTTGAAATAGCAAAAATAAGACAAAATGATCTTGTATTAGATGCAGGTTGTGGAGTAGGAGGTAGTTCCATCTGGCTAGCAAAATTAAAAGGTTGTAAAGTTATTGGCATTTCCTTAGCTAAAAAGGAGATAAAGCTAGCTCGTAAATTCTCAAAGCAAAATAAAGTTGATAATATTATAAGATTTGAAGCAATGAATATGATTAATACAAATTTCCCCAATAATTTTTTTAATGTTATTATTGCAATAGAAAGTACGTGCTATATTATAAACAAATTATTCTTTTTAAGAGAAGCTTCTAGAATTCTTAAACAAGGAGAACGGTTAATAATTTCAGACTATTTCTTTAATAAATCGTACTCTTTAACGGAAAAATATTATATGAATTGTATTAATAAAGAATCTTCAATTAATCTTTGTTCCTTTGAAAATTTTGAGAGTCTTATGAAATTAAGTGGATTCGGAAATATTAAACAATATAATATTAGTTCTAATATAAGAGAATCATATGAAAAAGGAATCATCAAATTATCCAAATTAATTGAAACAGTTACAGATCCTTTATTGAAAAAAGAAATATTGGAAGAAAAAAAAAGGAATTCATTAGAATTGTTCTGTTTAAATAGGAAAATTTTACAATATGGAATTGTTAGTGCAATTAAAATATAATTTTATTGCATCATCATTTTAATATAATTTACTTTTATGCAATTATACAATTGAGATTTATCCTTTTTAAATTTCCCCGTTCTAAAAATAAAATTAAATAATTATTAATATAAAGAATTAAGATATGTTTATACGAATGTTTTAGTAAAAGGATCTAAACTTCTTCTTTGCTTTTTTTAAGTAGCCAATTAGATATATAAAATTTTTAGCTAAAAATGATGTGAATATAACCATATACTTTATATTCTTTAAAAAAAATACTATAATATCCTGAAAACTTGTATTTTATGTGGTAAAGTTATAAAAAAAGATACACATGTTACTTATAGTAAGATGGTAAATAATTCACATTATGAATATACTTTTGACACAAAAGATTGTTCTCTTTTGTTTAAGAGGCTTTCTAGTGTTTATGGCGAAAGTTTTGAACTTGAAGCACTATGTTCCAGATAGAAATGTCTATTAATTTAATAGCTCATCTACTACCTTTTGCGAATACTTTAAAACATAGAAAATATTATTAGTTCATATCTCGAAGATTGAATACCCAAAATGAAAATACTCCCGTACATAGTAAAAATAAAGAAAAAGTAGAAGCAAAAGAAGTTATTTTAAAATGCTCTTTATGTGGGAAAAAATTATTTGCTAATGAATCTAGTGATATTATAATTGAGGAGATCGCTGGAGCACAATACCATTTTGATAATCCTCAATGTGTTATTATGTTTAAGAGGTTAAATCACGCCTATGGTAAAAACCTCAAAAACTTTATGGGTACCACTCAATTTATTTCTGATCCATTTTGGGATAAAACAATTCCAACAGTAGAAGAAATTAATGAAATTCACCAAGAATCAAACAAACCAGACATACGAGTCATTGATAATCCTGAAGAGGCTTTAAACCGAGGTAACCAACTAATTGAGTCTGCAACAAATGAAATATTGTTATTATTTTCGTCTGCTAATGCCCTTTATAGACGATTTGTAAACGCAAATGGTTTCAATATTACAAGAGATTTAGTTCAAGCACATAAGGATATTAAAATCAGAGTTCTTACACCTTTTGATAAAAAAATAAGTGGTTTAGTAAATGACCTGAAGAAATTCTCGAATATAGAGGTAAAGTTTTTAGCAGAACCGCTTCACCTAAAAGTTACAATTGTTGTGGTAGATAGGAGTTATTCTATGGCGGTAGAATTAGTAAATGATGATGTGGATAACTCTATAGAGGCGATGGGATTATCTACTTTTTCAAATAGCAAGTCAACTGTATTATATTATGTTTCTATTTTTGAGAGTTTGTGGAAACAAGCAGATATTTATAAAAAAGCAGAAGAACTTTATGATCAACTGAAATATAAGAATGAAACACAAAGACAGTTTCTCAATATAGCTGCTCATGAATTACGTAATCCTATTCAACCAATTTTAGGCTTAGCGGAGGTAATGCTTTCTAATAAAAGCTTGAATGTAATACAACAGGAAGAGCTGCTAAGAATAATTATTAACAATGCAAAAAAATTACACTTCCTTACAAATAATCTTTTAGATGTAGCACGAATAGATGAAAATCTTTTTTCATTAGAGTTACAAGAGTTTGACATAGTTGGACTCGCTAATGATGTTATAAAAGAAGTAAAAAATCAAATTACTAATAATAAAAAAATCAAAATAGATCTTCAATGTACTGAAAAATCTCTCAATGTTAATGGAGATAAAATTAGATTAAATCAGGTTTTTCTCAATCTTATTAATAATGCAATTAAATATACTGATGAGGGCGATATTTTGGTCTCTATTAAAAGAAGTAATGTTAATGGCAATAGTAACAATAATCTTAATAATACTGATAATGATACCGTTGCGCTTGTTCAAATTATAGATAAAGGTATGGGAATCCAAGAGAACATAAAACAAAAACTATTTTCTAAATTTACTAAAGGTACAAAAATGGGTACAGGCCTTGGATTGTTTATTTGCAAAAACATTGTAGAAAATCATGGAGGCAAAATCTGGGCCGAAAATAATACAGATAAAGGTGCGACATTTAGCTTCACAATACCAACAACAACAACAAGTAGAACCAGATAAAGTTAATTATATTAATGATTTTTTTTCTAATTTGTTGTATTTTCTATATTAACAAATTTATTAGTAGTTTTTTTAAATCCTCTATTATTATGGAAATAAATATTTTTATATATTGACTGGAATATTTTCTGTTATACTCGCAGCATGAAGAAACGAATACTAATAGTTGATGATGACCAAGGAACAACCCTTCCTTTCAAAATGGGATTAGAAAATCAAGGGTTTACAGTTGAGACGTTTAATGACCCACAGTTGGCATTGCTAAATTTTAGGAGCAATTATTTTGATTTATCTCTTATAGATGTTAGAATGGAAGGAATGAATGGTTTTGAATTAGTTCAGGAACTAAAAAAGATCGATAAAAATTTGAAAGTTTGTTTTATAACCTCTTTTAAAGCATATTATGATTCTTTAATTCAAGAATACCCTAACATGGATCACAAATGTTTTATACAAAAACCAATATCAATCGACGATTTAATCAAACATATAGAGAAAGTTTTACCTCAATAAAAAAATTGATATTATGATAATTGTGTTAATATAAGTACAAGGACAATTGTGATAAGATGACAAAGTGTATAGCCTTTCACTCCTATAAGGGAGGAACCGGTAAAACAACAATTTCAGCAAATTTTAGCGCATTATTAGCAAAGAAAGGATATAATGTATATTTACTGGATCTTGATGTTTATGCTCCTAGTCTTGGATCTTATTTTGACATACATGAACCAAAAAAATGGATAAACGATTTTCTTCTTGGAAATGCTTCAGTTGATGATGTTTGTATTGATATTACCAAAAAGATTTCAAGTGATATAAAGGGAACATTAAATGTTGGATTTGCTAATTCTAGTAAAGATGAAATTTACAAGCTTGAGGGTAACGTATCTAGACAAAGTTCGCAGATGCAACTGCTTAGAAATTTTATCCTTTTGAGAGAAGAACTATTTGTTAAAAAAAATGCTGACTTTGTAATAATTGATACTAGCCCAGGAATTAGGTACTGGTCGATTAATACCCTTGCTGTATCAGACATAGTTATATTAACTCTAAAAATGGGCGACCTGGATATTGAAGGTACGAAAAAAATGGCTCAAGAGATTTATGGTGCATTCACTAAATTTGGAACATTATGCTATTTATTGTTAAATAGAGGGCCTGGTTACTGTTCAATTCCAGAATTTCAAAAAAATCCTGTTAATATTACCGAAAAAAAAAGAGGTAATTCAAGACATTATAGTTCCATTGGAGATTTATCAAGCACAATAGATATAGATATAATTTCAGAAATACCTTGTTACTGCGATATTCAATTTAGTACAAAAGAATTTTTAACTGGACTAGAATATCCAGAGCATCCCTTTACCCTCAAACTTACAAATCTTGCATCTAAACTAGAAACAAATGAAACTTATAGTCAACAACAATAGATACTAAAATTATTATAGAAAATAATCTTATTTTTTCTAAAAACCATAGCATAGTGCCAACAAGGTTAAATACTTTATAAAGAATTAATGGATATGCAAAAAATCCATTCCACTTCAAATAGTATAATAGGTCTTTTAGAAAATATAGACATTTCCCAAATAAAACCATTCAAATATTCTTATCGACGAAATATGAGCGAGGATTTAAATGAATTGTGCTATTCAATTAAGGAAAAGGGACTTTTACATCCTATTATTGTTCGAATGAATGAAGATGGAGGATATGAAATTGTTGCAGGTACTAGAAGGTATAATGCTTGTAAGCTGCTTGGTTGGAGAAAGATTTTTTGTCAGGTTGTAGAGTTAGAGGATAAAGATGCATTCGAGGTATCGTTAATAGAAAATATTCATTCCAAGAATCTCAATCCCATAGAGGAAGCTAATGCATTCCAAGACTATGTCGAAAATTATGGGTGGGGAGGAATATCGGAGTTAGCTGCTAGGTTGGGAAAAAGTATCAGTTATGTAGATAAACGCATAAGATTGCTTGATCTACCACCAGATGTTGTTGAATCTCTTTCTACAGGTAGTTTAAGTGTAAGTATTGGAGATGAACTGCTACCGTTAAAGGAAAAAGAACAACAATCAAAGCTAGCTGAATTGATAAAGAAACGAAAACTATCATCCAGACAAGTGCGTGAGTTAAAGATTGAAATGAAAAGCTCTGACAACCCGTATGATATATTAGACTTTCAAACAAAAATAATTGATATAGATGCAAAAACACAAAAATCTTTTGATAAAGCTATTATTGCCATAAGAGTTGCCATGAACAAATTGGCTTCAGTTATTAATGATGTAGAAGATAATTGGACGGTATATGAAATCCTTTTACAGCACAAGAACATGCTACACAACCAGATAGATATTCTTTACAAAGAAAAGAAAAAGATCTGAGTCTGCCGCAAATTTTTCGGCGCCGAAAAAT